>JACNGQ010000221.1 GCA_014384025.1 Planctomycetota bacterium
TGAAAATTCCTTTTAATCGATTTTTAAACTCGTACCATTTGGAGAGCATCTTAAAGCAATTTGGTAATTCGCCTGAAAGTTCTGCTGATTTTACCAGCATTAAATCCAGCCTTTTAAAGATTCTTGGATATTTACCCATAGAATCAGCAAGGGTATTGCCCTGGGAGACAGATTCACTTAAGTTGGAGAAAATTATTCTCTGATGACCTTTTAGTCCTTCGCTGATTATATTAAGGGACCTTAGTGTCGGCACTCCCGCGTCGAGCAAAATCGCCAGGTCGTAATATATTATTGCATGTTGACTACTCACGTTAAATCTCTTTTTAAGTCCGCTATAATGCTTTGACAGGCAATTTTCAACGTTACCCCTTAATTGTATCATCACGGCGGTTTACATCAAATAAATTAAGCCCGGAAAATGTTCCGATATTTTTCCTTATTTACAATAAATTATTAGTATGTTCTTTATTTATTATATATATATTATAGGCATAACTGTTTTATGCGTAAATGCCTGGTGAAATAATGAGAGGGATTGACGATGAAATTTAAGATATTATCGGTGGTTGTTCTGATTTGTATGGCGATTATGTTTGTCTCGTGCAGGAGTTTTTCGATTGGTACACGTTCGGAACCGAGATACGAGCGTAGATACGAACGTAAACCCGGGCCTCCTCCGCACGCTCCCGCACATGGTTATCGACACAAATACCAGGGTGTGGAATTGGTTTACGACTCGGATCGCGGTATCTATGTTGTCATTGATTTTCCCAACCATTACTATTTCAAAGGCCACTATTACCGTTTGGGCGAAATCGAATGGGAAATAGGCGTTAATTTAGAAGGCCCATGGAAAACCATATCATATGATGAGCTACCTAAAGGGGTTCGAATCGAGAAGAAGGGCAAAGGCAAGGCCAAGGGTAAATCAAAGGGGAATCCAGGCCGCGGACTTGGTTTTGATAAAGAATAAGTACTAATTGTCTATTCCAGAGAAGCTTGTATCCGTAACAAGCGGTAATTCACAATGATGGTGTTTCCAGCTTTCTGCTGTCATAGTTATTTAGGCCGGGGCTTGTTCTTCCTTATCTTTACAATCTATTTCTTGTTAAATCCCGATTTTTCCCTTAACATAGTCACCGTTATAGTTAAAGCAAATCACTGCTATTGCCGCCGGTTTTATTTTTTAGCCGGTATATGACCAGCGGAAGAAATAATGACTGAAAAAATACGTAATTTATCATTCATAGTGCATAATGGCAGGGAGATTCCGCGAGTGACGACGGAACTTTG
Organism: Planctomycetota bacterium; assembly: GCA_014384025.1. Classification (GTDB taxonomy): domain Bacteria; phylum Planctomycetota; class Phycisphaerae; order Sedimentisphaerales; family Anaerobacaceae; genus NIOZ-UU13. The sequence continues at coordinate 1,294 of JACNGQ010000221.1, forward strand.
TTTTGCGGACCGATTGGGCGGCTGGGCAGTACGCTGGAGTATCAGACGCATGAAATATACCGTGAAGCCGGGGATTTATGCAGTGGGTAATCCCAATGGCGAATCGGTTGTTCTTGTTTCGGCTAATTATAAATTGAGTTTTGATGCCCTTCGCGAAGAATTAGGAGGGCTTGATGCCTGGATAATTGTGCTGGATACTAAAGGAATTAATGTATGGTGTGCAGCGGGCAAAGGAACTTTCGGTACGGATGAAATAGTTCATCGTATCGGGCTTGTGGAGCTTGAAAAAATCATAAACCACCGCAAAATTATTTTACCTCAGCTTGGCGCTCCCGGAGTGGCCGCGCACGAAGTTAAGAAACGTTGTGGTTTCTCAGTAGTATATGGTCCCGTCCGTGCTTGTGATATAATTGATTTTATCAGAGCCGGCATGAAAGCGACGCAGCAGATGCGTCAGGTCCATTTTTCATTGTATGACAGGTTGGTTTTGACGCCCGTTGAATTTGTAATGGGTGGGAAATATATGATTTTCATAATGGCGGCTTTATTTATTTTGTCGGGTATTGGCGCAGGCGGATATTCGAGTGATTTAGTCATGAGTCATGGTTTTCGTTCGGTAGTAAATCTTTTTGCTGCGTATTTAAGCGGTGCGGTAATTACACCGTTGTTGCTGCCGTGGCTGCCCGGAAGGAGTTTTTCATTTAAGGGCTTTTCAGTTGGCCTTGTTGTGGCAGTTGTCTTATTTTCATTAAAACTTACAGGCAGCCGTCTTGAGGCCGTTGCGTGGATATTTTTGATTTCTGCGATATCATCTTTTCTTGCGATGAACTTCACAGGGGCGTCAACATATACTTCGCTGTCGGGAGTGAAAAAAGAAATGCGTGTCGCTGTGCCGCTGCAGATTATTGCCGGGGTACTTGGGATGGGGATGTGGATTGCCGGCCGGTTTATTTAAAGGAAAAATGGGATATGAAGGGACAGATATATCTTAAGAATGTAGTTACTCTTGAACTTGATATTGATAAATGTATCGGATGTGGTTTGTGTGCTACGGTGTGTCCTCACAGAGTTTTTGAAATGAAGGAAAAGAAGGCTGCCATTGTGGATATGGACGCCTGTATGGAATGTGGGGCGTGTGGCCTCAATTGCCCTGTAGAGGCGATTAATGTTAAATCAGGGGTGGGTTGCGCGACTGCGGTTTTAAAGGGAATGTTTGGGGGCGATGAGGTATGCTGCGATTGTAGCTGCGAATCGGATTAGTCGCGTTGTAAATGAGAATCACAGTTCATCAGAATTCTTCTTTTGTATAACCAATCTATCTCTTGCTAAATACTAATCTTTCCTTTAACATAGTTTCCGTTATTGAAGGAAGTTGATGCTATTGTTATTTTCTTGGCCTGATAATGTTTACGACTAAAAGGGCGATAATTGGTGATTAATAGTCAATAGTAAATGGTATAAATATGAAGCTGAGTTTGGCCAGTCGCATTACAATTTTGAGGATATTGTTGATAGTTCCTTTTGTCAGCTTTATGTTGAAGATAAATGATCCTGCACTTGGTCCAGGCGCACAGAACGCAATGCGCTATGTTTCAATTTTCATTTTTTTGGTTATGGCGATTAGCGATGCCATTGACGGCTATCTGGCTCGTATAAAAAAGCAGGTTACTAAGCTTGGAGCGTTTCTTGATCCGATTGCCGACAAACTGCTTATGACCAGTGCGTGTTTGTTGTTGGCTTCAGAGCGTGGGCATGTCCAGGATTTCCTGCTGCCACCGACAGTTGTGGTTTTGATTATCGGCAAGGACTTGTTTTTGCTTATCGGTTTTCTTATTGTTTATTTTATTACTGCACGGATCCATATTGTTCCTGTGTTTATCGGCAAGCTTGCTACCACTCTGCAGTTGTCGATGGTGGCGGGAATCCTGATTGCTCCGGAGATTTCAGGTGTTTTACCCGACTGGATTTGGTTCCTGCGGATTCTCTGGTGGTCGGCTGCGGGGACAGCTATTTTGGCAACCCTTATTTACATTCGCAACGGAAGTCGATATATTGAGCAATATGAACAAAGCCTGGCGAACAATAGCTCTTAGCTAACAGTATCCAGGGCTGGTGATTCACAAGATATGAAATATAAAATGTTAAGTATGGGATAAAAAAGTGGCTGTACAATTTAGTGAAATCCCCGAGGTTTTGGAAGATCTTCGTCGTGGCGAGATGATTGTTCTTGTTGACGCTGAAGACCGTGAGAACGAAGGCGACCTTCTATGCGCCGCTGAGAAGGTAACACCTGAGATTATTAATTTTATGGCAAAGTATGGCCGAGGTCTTATTTGTCTGCCCCTTACTGCTGAGAAATGTGATTTTCTTGGCTTGTATCAACAGACCGTTGATAATACCGCACGATTCGGAACGGCATTTACTATCAGTATTGACGCCGCCAAAGGGATAGGCACAGGCATAAGCGCCGCAGACAGGGCGCAGACGATTCTGGCGACTATTGCAGATAATGCCAGACCGAATGACTTTGTACGTCCGGGGCACGTTTTTCCGCTTCGTGCCCGTGACGGCGGTGTACTGGTTCGGGCCGGCCAGACGGAAGGTGCGGTTGATTTGATGCGTCTGGCTTCTTTGAAGCCTGCAGGTGTGATATGTGAAATTATGAACGAAGACGGCTCGATGGCAAGAGTGCCCGAATTGCTTAAATTCTGTGAAAAGCATAATCTTAAAATTGCATCGATTGCCAAGCTCGTAGAATATCGACTTCAGCGGGAAAGTCAGATTAAACGCCTCGAGTGTGTCAATTTACCTACAGACTACGGAGAATTTTCTCTCATTGGCTATGAGAGCATAACTTCGGTCGAGCCGCATCTGGCGTTATGCAAAGGCGGCGTTGGCCGGCTCGACGACAACGGAAATCCCATAGAGCACGATGAGCCGCTCTTGGTCAGAGTACATTCGGAATGTATGACTGGTGATTTGTTTCATTCACAAAGGTGCGAATGCGGCTACCAGTTGATAACTGCAATGAAGATGATCGAAGAGGCCGGCAAAGGTGCTTTGATTTATCTGCGTCAGGAGGGAAGAGGCATCGGTCTGTCAAATAAACTCCGGGCTTATAAACTTCAGGAGCAGGGGCTTGATACTGTTGATGCCAATTTAGAGCTGGGGTTTATGGCCGACAAACGCGATTATGGAATCGGGGCTCAAATCTGTCGTGATTTGGGGCTCAGAAAAGTACGCATACTGACAAACAATCCGAAAAAGATTAATCGTCTTGAGGTTTATGGTATTAAGATTGTTGAGCAGATACCGTTAAAGGCCGAGCCGAGTAAGCACAATATCAATTATTTGAAAACAAAAAAAAGCCGCCTTGGTCATATGCTTGACGAGGATTAATAAATTATGAAGATTGCTGCCGTGGTATTCCGGATATTGTTATTTATATTTCTTTTGGCCGCTGCCGGTTGTGGACAGTTAACTGGACGTACATCGAAGGCTGATAATGATCTTAATAAAATTTCTGCTTATTCTCGTTTTGCCCCCGACAGAATCAATATTATGCCGTTAACCGAATTTATCAACACCGACAATGTCCGGCAGATTAGTATAAAGCCATACGTCAGCTTGCTTGATTCTTTTGGTTCTCAGATAAAATCGCCGGGCATATTTCGCTTTGAACTATACCAAAGAGCTTTGCGATCGGCTGAGCCAAAGGGAAAGAGGGTCGTTATTTGGCAGGATATCGACTTGACTGAACCGGCCTTAAATCATGAATACTGGCGGGATTTTTTAAGGGCTTACGAATTCGATTTACCCTTTGAGCTGGATGTGAACCAAAGCTATATATTGCAGGTAACGTGCCAGTGTCCGAACGGCAGACGCCTTTCTGCTGAATTCGCTCTTAAATTAACTCATTGATTTCTCTCCGTTGCGATTCGGTCTTCCTAAAAACAAGCCATTTACCCTATTACATAGATGATAATGTTGAGATTTGCAGTTTTTTTGCTGTTGGGCGAACGCATGTCCGGTAGTGGTTTTGTATAAGTTTTTCTTGACGAACGGGTTGTTGATTTAGTATAAATAGAGATAATTAGGCTTATACTGGTGTAAGAGACTGTCCTGTTCGATAAGTATGGGCGTGTGTCCCTGGTTTTGGTTTGCCGGTTTTGTTTGACAGGAGGAATCAAGTTTCTTACATTTCAGTCAGTAGTTGACAGTTGTCTTTTGAAGGAAGGAGGTAGTGACAAGTCGTAAAATATCCTCTGAATCAGACATTAATAATGGATGTGAAGATTATTATCCGTTCGTTTTTCTTTTTACCTTGAACAAGGAGATAGCTATTATGTCTAAATTAGCAAAGTCAGTAGTAATTTATGTAGTATTATGTTTGGTTGTAAACGGCACTTTACAGGCCAACTGGTTGGAAACTTTCGATGGAGATGAGCTTGACCTGGCAACCTGGCAATTCCTACCTTTTCCGGATGTGGCAAAAACGTTTACAAATACCATTGAGGTAGATCAGAATGGCAACAAATACTTAAGCTTGGATGAGAGCAGTTCAGTTGGAATTGGCGGCTCAGCATTCGGCGCCGGGTTTGGAGCCGATGAAGTCTTTACCGATGTCCGTGTCGGGGCTGTCGTGAATGTCACTGGTGATGCCTCCAGAAATCACCACGGTTTAATCGCAAGAGCGATATATGTTATTGACCCGGATGGTTCAGTAACCGGTGTTGCTCCAGGTTTGTTTACACCTCAGGTCTATGTGATGCACATAAACTGGGAAGACGGTCCGGCCAACATGAGAATTGATATCGAGAAGGTCGTCAATATGCAAAATATCATGAGGAATGAAAGAGCATTGGGACTGGAAGTTGCTGCACCGGGCCTCAATCATAAAAGGAGCTACTATGCTGAGTTGGATGTTGTCGGTTCGGGGCCCGTGTATGTTACAGGTAGTCTCTATGAGTATAAAGGCGGGCCATTGGTAGTGAAGACTGCGACAATGGTGGACACCAATGGTAACGACCCGTGGGAAGACCCTGATGTACATGATGAGATCTTTGCGGATGGTAAAAGCGCGGTCTTCGCACAGAATGAAAATGATGAGCCGGCAGGTTACCATACTACATTTGATGATGTCTTTTCTGTTTCAGACGGCCCGGCGGCGGTTAATCCCAGCCCTGCTGATGGTGTAGCGGCTGTGTCTATTGATGCTGACTTTAGCTGGCTTGAGGCGGAATTTGCGACTTCGCGTGATTTGTGGTTCGGCAAAAAGGGAGCTATGGAAAAGATTGAGCAGTCGCCGGAAGGCGCTTCCTTTGACCCCGGGACATTTGAATTCGGCCAAACTTACGAATGGCGGGTTGATCAAATCGGTGCATCAGGCCCTGTCACAGGCCGCACCTGGACATTTACCGCTGCTGATTGCATGAGCGCTGAGGACTTTGATGCATATTCAGACGACGCCGGTCTTATGGCTGCATGGGTTGACAACATTTCCGATTGGGATTATGTCTTTCTTGGGAGGGATGCAGTGGGCAACAACTCTATCCGGTTTGAGTTGCAAAATCAGTTTGAACCTTATTCTACTGAGGCCACGCGAACATTTGAAAGTCCTCAGGATTGGACGGCTCATGGTGTAGAGGCCTTGTCGTTGTCTTTTGTCGGTGAAAAAGAGAATAGCGAGCACCTGATGTATTTAATACTGGAAGATGCCGCCGGCCAAAGCTTAAAGGTTGAGCATCCGTTCACCTATGCGTGCCAGTCTGATACTTGGCGCCAGTGGACTTTTGCTCTTGGCCAGTTCAGTGATGCGGGCGTTGACTTGAGTTCCGTCAAAAAGTGTACTATTGGCTTCGGAGACGGAACAAGTTCAGGACAGGCCGGTGACGACAGGGACCTTGTATTTATTGATGATATTAACCTGTGTCCGGCCGGTGCCTATGAGATTCAATAGTTTGATTGACATAGATGATCTGATGACTGTGATGTATATCTGGCTTAATAACGGATTATCTTTAGTACCAAAATGAGCTGAAAGTTTTTGCCGTTGTTACTTTTTAGAGGAAAGGAACATTATGTCTAAGAAATTGATTTGTGTGGTTTCGTTTGTTTTAGTGCTGAGCTTGGCAAGTAATGCTTCATCTGACCTCGTGGCTCACTGGAGGCTTGATGATGGTTCAGGCAACATTGCTTCAGATACTGTTGGTGGTAATGATGGAACTCTACAAGGTGATGCAACCTGGGCAGCCGGCTGGATAGTCGGTGCGCTGGAACTTGATGGTGATGATTATGTGGATTGCGGGAATAAGGATGCATATAACATCACTAAGCAGGTTACACTCGCAGCCTGGATAAAACCTGATCCGGCCTTTAACTATCCCGACTGGTCCGGCATTATAATGAGAGGCGGGCCAAATATTGATACCTTCGCATTTTACTATAATGGGCCCAACCAGCAGCTCGGTTTCAAGACAACCGGTACATCAACCCCGTGGATGGCCTTAGCTGCGCCCGGTCTGTTTGACGGCCAATGGCATCATGTCGCTGCTGTGTATGATGGGACAAGAAAGCCCGTTTACCTGGATGGTGAAGAGGTCGGATCAATGGATACTACAGGCTCAATAGAAACCAGTGACGGCCGCTTATTGCTTGGCGCCGGAAGAGATATGAGCCCGCCGACGCATTATCTTGTCGGCCTGATTGACGACGCACGCATCTACGATACAGCGCTCGATCAGGTTGAGATTCAGGCTTCTATGCAAGGGGCTGAAGGATATCCCTTTGCCCTGGGTCCCAACCCGGCTGACGGTGCCATCAATCCGGATACGTGGGCAAACGTCTCCTGGCGAGCGGGAGAGTATGCGGTCTCTCACGATGTGTATTTTGGTGATAATTTTGACGATGTGAATACCGGAGCAGAAAGCACGTTCCAGGGCAACCAGGCCGGGACGTTTATGGTTGTCGGTTTTCCCGGATTTCCTGTTCCGGATGGTCTTATTCCGGGCACTACCTATTACTGGCGAATCGATGAGGTCAATGACACCGAGCCGAACAGTCCCTGGGTGGGCCCTGTGTGGAGCTTTAGTATTCCTCCCAAAATCGCCTATGCACCCGAACCGGCTGATGGCGCCGAATCTGTAGCTCTGGATGTGCTGCTTAGCTGGACGGCAGGTTTTGGTGCAAAATTACACACTATCTATTTCGGTGAGAATTTTGACGTTGTGAATGATGCAACAGGTGGTCTTCCTATTGGAAAGACGACCTATACTCCCGGCCCGCTTGAATTGAGTAAAACTTACTACTGGCGTGTCGATGAGTTTGATGTTGTCGAAACACATAAAGGCGATGTCTGGAATTTCACTACCGAAGGCGCCGTCCAGAGTGTAAGCCCATCTAACGGTGCTGTCGATGTAACACAAACACCTATTCTCACATGGGCACCGGGCTTAGGTGCTTCACATGAAGTCTATTTTGGCGCCGA
>JACNGQ010000197.1 GCA_014384025.1 Planctomycetota bacterium
CAGAAACGCTCACTCTTTGCCGGGGGCATTCGTGTTCCTTTCATTGCCCGCTGGCCGGGGGTAATCCCGAAGGGCAGGATTGATCGAACTTCAGTTCTTACTGCTGTGGATTTGTTCCCCACGTTTCTCGAACTGGCGGGCCAATCGCTACCGGCAGATCTCAAGTTGGACGGTGAGAGCATCGCTGCAGCACTCAAAGACCTCGGATTCAGGCGAACTAAACCCATCCACTGGGAGTGGCGTGGTGGTCACGAGCCGCCGTATCTATGGCCCCACCTGGGTATTCGGGACGGCAAATGGAAAATGATGGTCAACCAGGAACTCAATCGCATCGAATTGTATGATATTGAAGCCGACTGGGCGGAAACGAATAATGCGGCAGGATTCAATCCTGATGTCGTAAAAGCGTTGACAAAGAAGATACTGGCCTGGAAAAAATCTCTGCCCACAGAACCGCCAGCCCATTGCTTTTCGAGAACACGGAAGGAAACTAAGACAAGTGCCCATTAATTGTCCTACATGTAGAACTAATTCAGAAAAGTCATAAAAATATTTCTGATTAAGAAGTGAAATCTTGAGAAAAACTGGATGTAAGGCATCTTGTCAGGTACTGGTCTTTCTGTCAAAGTGCCATGAACTGTATATCGAGATTCTTATTGAAGGAGGAAACCTATGTCTGGAAAAATGTTGAGAATTCTTGTATTGTTAATGGTGATGAGTTTGATGGGTGTTTCTGAAGCCGCTGTCGTGTCCTGGAATGAATCAGCCGACCCCTTCTGGAGTACGCCAAACAACTGGGGTGGCGGTTTAGTCCCCACCTCTGCCGACACGGCCAGCATCGGGATGGTGCCCGGCCCGGTTGTCGCGAATGAAGGTGCAGTGGCTAGTATAATTTGGATTGGAGCCGGTCGTGCTACCGCTGACCTGACAGTGGACGGTGGTACGCTTACGACAGACCTCTGGGTTATTGTGGGCATAGACACAGGTAGTAATGGAACAATTAATATGAAAAGCGGCACCTTTAGAATCAATAGTACCCTCCTGCTTGGAGACAGGGAAGAAGGTACAGGCCACGTGAATCTGGATGGTGGCGTTCTCACCGTCAACAATCTTGAAATGAGAAGGGGTCCTGATACTGTCGGCACGCTGGACGTCCAGGCCGGTACACTGATCGTAAATGGCAATGCTGTCCCTACTATCCAGGGATATATTGATAATGGATGGATTACCGCCTATGACGGCAACGGTATGCTGGAATTGGACTATGACATCACGAATGAAGGTCAAACCACTTTGAAGGCTGTACATAAATTAAATCCATCTCCACGAGATGGTGGCCTCGCATCATCGGGTGACACGGAGCTGAGTTGGGCCTTGCCGGATCATTATATGCCGGATCAAACAGTGCTCGTTGATGTCTATTTTACCGACGACTTTGATGCCATTTGGACTTTCACCAATCCGGAGGCCATTCGGGTCGTCAACAAGCAGAATGCAAACTCTGTGATCGTGCAGACTCAGCCCAAGACGCGATACTACTGGGCCGTCGATGCCTATGTCGGCGATCCAAAGGATCCGATCATAGGCCCTATCTTCAGCTTCATTGCAGATAACACGGCTCCCGAAGTGAACGCCGGTGCCGATGTTGTTAGTTGGCTTCAGGACGGTGTCAGAACCAGAAATCTGGGCGGAAGCGTCGTGGACGACGGTGTCATCCAGCCCTATACAGTGCAGTGGACGATAGTTAGTGAGCCTGATGATCCCAACAGCCCAGATGCTGTAATCGCCGATTCGACTAACGAGAACACAAGTATCACTATGTCAGCCGTCGGCGAATATGTTCTACAGCTGGATGCTTTTGATGGCGAATATACCGGTTCAGATACAATCACGATTAATGTATATGTCGATTCATGTGAAGCAACCAAGGCACTACCGGACTATGAACCCCTGGTGGGCGATCTAAATGAAGACTGCAAGGTCGATGATCTGGATATGGCTTTGTTGCAGGAAAACTGGCTGAAGGATATTTCACTAACTGATGAGGTTGAGCTCAATTGATTGATATTGACATCCGTTTGTAGCATGCCCATCAAAGACATCGATCAGCTGTTGTGTAATACCTTTGACTGTTGGTAATACTTTAAGAAAAAAGGGTCTAAAAATGGGGTGTCCGGCTGAAGCAATGGACACCCCTATTTGCACTGGCGTAAATTCAATATCAACAAAGGTTACAAGCTCTTTAGGACTGATATAGATGATACCTTTAAAGTTCATTATATGCTTGATTTACCTTGCAAGTATTACTGTCACAGGTTCAGAGCCGAATAGTATTAACAAGGAATCCATCTGGCAGAATAATAGTGATTATACTTTCATGTGGTGGGCATATGGCTTACGGGATCCCTCCAAAGTGTTTCATATCCAGACAAGTCATTACGGCTTATCTTTTGATTTTGACGATTTAAAATTGCATACTTTTGGACCGATCGCGAATGCGGCTCCTGAACAAAACGTAATTGTCCAGGACAATAGTCTTATTGAGGAGCTTGATAACGCCGCATTACAGTGTGTGATTGAACATGATGGATTACGTTTTGAAGCCTCGGGTGCGGGACCTGGATGGGAGAACTGCATGCTGGTTGAGAGTGGCAAGTTCTTCCAGCGACGTTGGCTGGAGAAGCTTACCTTTAATAGGATGGGACGTAGCATCCCGCCACCAAACAAATCCAGCTTAGAAATATCCGCTTGGCCTGACAGAATCGCCTTCATATTTCACGTCAAGCCGGACATACCCATAACTAATGGTGCTTTGGAAATAATCTTGGACCTGGCCGACGTGTATAAAATCATTCTAAGTGAAGGATCAGCTTGCGGATTATTCGACCAGAATGGAAGCGGTTTTGTATTCCTGACCAATGATCCAAATATGGCCTTGATCTGTGATGCCGCCCAGACTCAGTGCAAAGTTCGTATGGAAGCGGGAAGCAATTGGCCGGCCGGCTTAGAACAAACCGTAGGTATTGTGGTTTACCCAGTGTCTGACAATAATCCTGATTTGCTGAAAAAAATTGTACGCTCGGAATCAGCGCCACTTGTTGTCAAGGCCCGACAGACAAAACCCTTGGCCAAAATCCTGTCTACAACTTATAACGCCCGGCATGGATGGTACACAATTAATCTGCGCAATGATCAGTGTGCTAACTATAAAGAAAGCGGCAACGATCGTATGGAGCAGGTAATGCTGAGTCTGATTAATCCAGACGATCAAGCCCGCCAAGTACGGCTCAACTTTACCAAGGAAGACCAGGTCTGTTCCGTTACCGGCCTCTCGGCCATACTGTGTGATGAAGATCTATATCCACTGGGCATCCCCATACAACTATCCAAGAACTGGCATACAAAAGTACCGGGACATCGCTTTGCCGGCGCCTGGTATCACGGACTAACTATGCTGACTGTCCCACCAAGCAGTATGTTGAATTTAGTGTATCGTAGTGTAAATGGTCATTGGGGGGGAGTCGCAGCTGCATCGCATGCACAATTGTGTTTGATTGGATGGGGCAGCCATCAACTCTGGAACGAGTCGGCCATTGGTGCCTGGGGTGAGAGTATATGTTTTGAGCCTGATCAGGGTCAGGTAGGCGGTGCCGTGCTGGATACCCGCCCTCTGATGGTCGGCCGTCCATGGCATTGGACGAACAATGTAGGCGGCGCTGATTTTCTGGTTTATTACAATACAACGGGCCAGAAACAATGGAACAGCCGCATGCGAACCTTATATCGTCGTTACTGTCCTAATCTAACGGAAGTGACCTATGCCGGCCGGACGGCAGACGCTAAAATCGATCTGCAATATACAGTGGGCCTCTACAGGACAAACGATATCGTACGAGGTGTCTATCGTTTCCGATATGATATACGCGAAACTGTTGATTTTAATCGGCTGGTGTTGTTTCAATGCGGTGCAGATCACTACAGTTATACAGGCGAACGGTTGTTTGCTCTTGGCAATGAACACGGTTTGATCCGGGAATGGCAAACCCGGTGGGGCGGCGATACTTATCAAACGAGACCGGTTGAACTTGAGGGACGGATTCCCTGGTTGTCCATGCACGACGCTGTACCACGTGAAGCCGGGGAGACTACAGCGAACAGAGGCTTGATTATTCGAAATTGGCATGCTATGTTGGGAGGACAGCCTGCCAAACCATGGGTAGCAGAACGGGGGGCAAAAATCCGGGGGATTGATACATCCTTAATGGCCATTCTACCTCCTCCGGATGTATCCCGGCTATGGCCGGGGGACTATGTGGAAGGTGAAATAATACATTTAGTTGTACCACAGTATGCTTCAGACTACTATGGACCGAACGTACAATTAGCTGCCGCTCTGAACAAGAATGCGAACACTTGGCGCATGATCTACCGCGAGGCCCTCGGAAATGATCTGGATGTCAGCGTTTTAAAAGGTACTCTTGAGCATACCTATCCTATTCGAATACATGCCCCCGATGGTGCTGAATTTTCTGTCACAGGGGGACTTGGTTATATTCCCATGACCTTTAGTGGGTTGCCAAATTACCGTAGATATATCTTAAAAAACAAAGTCAACAACCTCTGGGTGGAGGTGAATCAATCTATGCATGGGAACGATTTTTGGCAAACAGATTATGATACCAAAACCGGAACTTGGGAGATTACATATACAGTACCAATGGATCTGCCTAATGATAACCATATGCCTAGAGAATATCGATTTGTAAAGAATACGGAATAGAAATGAAAGACCCTGTTTTAATTGGATTGCTCTTGGTTGTATGAAAAGGACAGTCAGAGTGGAGATTATATCATTTGTTTACAACAAGTTTTTAGTCGAAATATTAATAATGCAAAAACTTTCTTAAAGTATAATTTGATTTACTAAAACCTTTTGAAAGACACTTCAAAAGACTTCTCTTTCAATAGCCAAAAACACCACCAAGACATAGTGACATCATGACTCCGTTTTGTCACCACAAATACCAATTTTGGTGATTGATTGAAGCTTTAAATCTCTTATTTTTGCCTAAAAGTGAATATTTTTTCGGAATTTTAGGTGTGATATCGGATTAAGTATCCGGATAAAAAGAAATATATCAATTAACAGAAAATTTAAAAATTGACTTTGAACTCTTCATAGGTTGCCATTGTGATCTCTTGGGCAATATACAGATACAATACTCCTGTGCCTCTTTCAACACAGTACAGTAAGCCGGTGCCCTTTCCAAGAACTCCTTCCCGTAGTAGTGCTGGACAAGCCGCTGGTTATCCCGATCAACTCATTACATGTCTTCTTCGATCACCGAGAACCCAATCAGCCCAGCAATATCTTTGATCCGCTCTCGAAAATCGCCAAAAGTTGCACATCTGTGGACGCCATACTTATCCGGGTAAACATAACGCTGAATCTTCCTGGCATCAGACACTGACGCCACAATTTTAGTTCGTCACATCATGCTGTAAAAATGGTCTCCGTATAGCGCAGACCGCGTGAGCATGGGCACCGTAGTTCCGGTATGCACGAGCACTTCCTTACTCAAGACATCGACTTGCCACATTGTTACCGGTTCATCGCCGGGATAAAGAATCCATGACGCCGCAGAACCGCCGGTCACCGAGCGATCTCGGACCGGCCGTTCTCGATGGTCCACCAGAAAGTACGGGACCAGCCGGTCATCACCCCATGCGTTCCAGGGTCCCTCGCAGTGCTGAACTATGGAGGTATTATTGTATGTGTCCACTGAATAATCACCCAGCATACTGGGTCGTCCGTATGCATACTGCAACAGCATTTCTGAGAGTAAAATGTTCAGATGGGATTGGCACTTGGCAACAACGTTATGTAGTTGGAATTCTGACGTCGCCAAAGCCGGCGTTACATAATCTTCGCGACGCGGATTTTCAATGAGTGACCGGATGTGGAATGCCATGGCCGCGGCACCGTATTTTTCCATTAGGATCTTCATTGCCAGATAGACCTTGGCAGATCGGACGACTTCAGACTCAATCGTATTCATCATCTTCTTTGCATTGTTAATCCATCGTTGCGCAATGGTATTGGCTTCCGGGCTCTCGTTGCGCCAGAGGTTCCGGACGTCCTCGTCCGCGGCGACCTCCTTGGTGCCGATTTTTGTCACCTTCACGCCAAATGTCTCCTCGATCACGCCGAGGATCTTTTCGTTGTAGTCAGGCGGCATATTCTTTAGGAAGTCGCCATATGTGACGTTGACGTATGGCGAATCAGTCACCGTGAGGATTCGATGGCATTTCATGCGTTTGAGGGCTTTGATTAACTTGACTTTTGCTACCAAGTCTTGAAACATCCGTTCGGAAACACCCGGGTCAGCAGAGAACCGCCATGGGTCCAAGAATGCGTCGATAACTTGATTCTTCTTGTACAATGGATATGGAATGTTCATGAAGTCATTCACAATCATCACATTGATGGTCGGAAGCCCGCTTCTGAGCAATTCATAATCCCGAGGCCATCCGCAGATAATAACGCCATCATAGTGCAGTTTCTTCAGATCCTTGATCTCATTCAGCACAGATTGTATGGTAGTGCCTCGTGTAACGTCCCTGATGACAAAATCCACGCCGTCACACTCTTCCTGAAGCCGTTGCACAATGGCTTCATTTGAAATCGGCTCGAGGTCTGTATCATCCCGAGAAGGCGCGGTCCCGAAAAACACAGTGTAGATTTTTGCATGCTTACCATTCTGTAAGCTCTGACGCATGAATCCCTGGCCTATCGGACCCACTACGTTACGCTCGTTCGTGGCTGGTTGAGCCTGGCAACCCAAAGTCGTTAACGTACTAACGGCAGACACGCCCACCAAACTACCCGTCGTAGCAGTCGCGCCACGCAAAAACGCTCGTCGGCTTAAACGCTTTCCTTTTAGTGGCTTCATAAGTCATCTCCCTTTGTCAAAGCAAAACTAAAGTCAAATAAATCAAGCTCCATCCCTATACAAAAGTCATGATTCACTTGCATATCATATGTCAGCGTTACCTTGTCAACTAATGCGGCTGAAAATGAATGATTTCTTTAGCCCGACTAAATAAAATTCCGAATCCGGATCTACAGAACGGACACTTTTATGCTATCGGCAGTACATCGATACCGGCCAGCTTTCCGTAAGCTCTCAAGTCATGATCCAGCTTGCCATAGATAAACAATTGATGGAAACCCTTAGTATCCATGACATCGGACACGTTGTCCATGGCCAACTCGACCGAGGTACGGCAACCACCTTCGGGTGGTGTGTCGAAATTTCTTGTGACTAAGCCTGTTCCGACAATGATTTTGCCTGGTCCATCGAACTCCATAACTGTTACCTCCTGCCCTTTACGCCAGAGCACTTGAGGAGAGACTCCCGTCTCTGATTCGTGGTGGTTGCGCAGGATAAAGGGCTCAGGTTCGGTGTTGAAGCCGCCGAGTTTGGTGGGGCAAGAACAGTGAGCACCCATAAGTGTATTCTTGGTGGTATTTGGTGCCGGGTCCTGCATGAAACCCGGTTTCTCAAACAACAAGCTGACCAATCGCATCGATATGGCCGCATTCCAGTCGGCTTCACACACACCGACGCCTCCTTCGTCGTTAATCTTCATCCAGGCAATACAAGGAGCGCAGGCGATTTTGCTATGTCTGACGAGGTCGAGGCAGTTGAGTGATATGCCGTCACAGTTCTCGGCTGCCATGATACGTTTGGCGACAAAGTAGTTCTTAGCTGCGTTGAGCATGTCTTCCGGTTTCGGCTCACGAACCTCCTTTGCATGCTTGGTGTAATAACTCGCCAGCGCACGCATCTCCTCAGTCGTCTCAACTTTACCGAGTTCATCGACCCAGCGATCCAGGGGGATATAGTGAAGCGTCGTACCAATCACGTCCAATTTTCGATCGTAGGTTTTTTCACCAGTGATGATGCATAGTCGAGATTGTTTCATATCTGCAATCGTCTTGAACATGCGCATTCCATGGCGGAGCCAATCCAGGCCGTCCGTGGCTGCAACGCATACGTTGGGAAGATTCCGGGCTGTTTGGAGGTGGCCTGTGAATGAAGTTCCCAGTTGGCTGAAAACGATTGTGGGGATGTTACCACGGTTCTTCAGGAAATGGTCTGTCGCAGCCTTCCAATAGGACAAGTGCATCTGTATGACCAAGATACCATCCGGGGGTGACTGCTTCATTCTCTCGAGAGCAGCATCTACTGTGGCAGCATCTTCCAGGGCGGCAGGATCTACCTCAAGCTGGATATCCAATTGACGGGCGATTCTCCTTAGCCTCCTGGTGAACTCAGCCTGACGTTTATCCGCATTGTAGTCATTACCCGGCCAGCTCATCCAGTATTTGGCCTGATCCTTAGGGCGTATGAAAAACAATCGAATCCTGGGTTTTGATTTAGGTCTCGTATCGCCTGCAATCAGCGTGGAGGTGAACTCCAAGAGGCCCATTTGCATTGCAGCGGCTGAGACACCGGCGGCTGCCAAAAAACCTCGACGACTTACTCCGGAAGAATGGCATCCACCACAATGATGAGCATGTGTACACATAATGGTTCTCCTATAAAGATTGATGAAAATGAAGTCTCTTTATTGGACTCGAAATTCTATTATAGCAGCTAAGGTTCGATAGTCAATGCTCATCACCGGGCCGGCCATAAATGCCTTAAAAATGTTTAAAGTCAGGCTCACGGCACCGGTTGATACAGACGAATATCATC
>JACNGQ010000031.1 GCA_014384025.1 Planctomycetota bacterium
AAGGCTGAAACAGAGAAGAAACTTCATGCCCAGACACAGGCAAGTGTCGAAGCAGAGAAAAAGTTAAAAGCTGAAATCCAAGCAAAACAAAGTGCAGAGAAGAAGGCAGCAGTTGAAGCGCAAGAGAGGGCAAAAGCTGAAATGAGAGCCCAAGACCAGACAAAGGCCAAATCCCAAGCCCAAGCTAAAGCAAGAGCAGAATCTGCAGCCAGAGCCAAAGTCCAGGCCCAGGCAGATGCCCAAGCCAAAGCTCAGGCTAAAGCCAGAGCGGAATCCGCAGCCAGAGCCAAAGCTGAACAAAAAGAGAGAGCCAAACTGGCCAAAAAAACAAGAGCCTATGGAGAACTACTGACCAGGTCTGATGCAGAAGATAAGGCCGGGTCTGAAAGCGAGAAACGATATAAATCCGAATCTAAATATACAAAGGCAACAAAGGCTATCAAGCAAATCCCCCAGTATGTTTTTCAATCAACGGCTATACCGAGAAAATTTGCCTTTATTTCAGTATTAGTAATTATCGCTGCAATAGCCTTTACATTGAGGCTGGTAGGCGACCCGCCATTGGTTATCGGTAATGCTACAACAATCATAGAGGACAAACCAGCGGTAACGATTGATAACCTAGTGAACAACAGTAACATAGGCAATGACACAAGTAAGCTCAATCCACCTCTGCCAAAGATAGCAAAGCTGACTGTAATGGAAGGCTACAATCAAATAAACAGCAGCATTTTATTAGCAGAAGACAAAAGCAATCTTGTCCAATTCAGCGACGACAGACGATTAGCAATTAGCTACGGTTCATACATATCCTATGATTTTTCAAACGTATCTATCCCGGTAGATGCTGTAATAAAATCCGTCGTTATTTATGTCGAGCACTTTGAGGAAGAACGATTTACCTCAGGAAAATTAAAATGGTCTATTGGCACAGGCTGGCCGACTAAGCCGGTGATTTGGGCAGAACTAAATGCTCCATTGAACGAAGAAGAATCCCATGAGGCATTTGACTCATGGGATATTACAAGTTTAGTGGATACACCCGAAAAAATAAATTCTCTTCAGTTAAGAGTTAAGAATAATGATAACTTCTCTTCCGGAAAAACATTGATAGATTATATCCACGTGGTGGTTGACTGGGACTGATTGAGGCTGAGTGTAACTGAAGCTTGGGAGTTTTAAGAAGAGTTTCCAGTTAATTATTTTGGCTGAAAAGATTGCTCAAAAAATATGAAGCACGAGTTTTAGAATTGAGCTTACTATATATCTTGACTCTTACTCGCGTTCGGTCTGCCAGGGCTGCTGATATTCTGGCGGCTGGCCGGGTTTGGGTGTGGCCATGGTTATTGGCATCTTGACGGATATATTTTCGGAGCTGCGGACTACTCTTCCCAGTTGTTCTTTTGTTGCCCGGACAGGCCCAGTGATAAGCTCGGGGACGCTGTAGGTATAAAGGCATGAATCATAATAGGCGGGATCTTTCTGAGGCAGCCTTATCGGCTTGTGTACCTTTCCGTTTTTATCTACGTATGCGATATATGTTCTTGTGAATACGCCGCTGCCTCTTTTACTGCTGAATACTATCCATCGGCTGTTACTCGAAAAGCTATGCCAGCTTTCACTTTCGCTGCTGTTGATGTCGAGCCGTTCATAGGCAAAGTCGCCTGTTTTTTTTGCCGCTTCGAGGTCTATCATATACAAGTCGCTGCTCTGTCTGTAAACGGGGAAGCAGCCGTAATCGCACATGGAGAACAGCAGCCAGCGGCCGTCCGGGCTGATTCGCGGCAAAAGGATGCTGAGGCCGGTATCCTCGGCAGAAAGCACAGATTCCATTTGGCCCCATTGGTCACGGTCAAGGTCGTAACTGACACGAACGAGATCGTATTTGATTTGGTCGTAGGATTCGGGAACGACCGTCTTATCCGACCAGGTCACCGGCGCGCTGCAGAAGTACAAGTACCGGCCGTCAGCGGACCAGGTCGGGTATGTTTCGAGGCGGTCTTTTTTGGCAAGATTCGGTGAGGTCTTTACAGTTTTTGAGTCAACCAGATAGTAAGACATTAGAGAATCGAAATCCATCACATCCCGGACCTCGCTTGCGGCCGAATGAAAGAGCTGCCTGACTTTGTTGACAGAAAAAGCTGCAACGCGGCCGCTTGGATGCCAGGATGTATATCCAAACTTTGTTCCAATCTTTTGTACTTTGTCACCTTCGAGAAGTAAAGCCGAACTGCCGTAAACTGCGCTGCGGATGCCGAGCAACATTTTTTCGGCACTGTTTCGGCAAAAAGCGTGGCAGTTCACACAACCATGCTTGAAATATCCATTATCTAATATGACTGATTCACTAAAGCTGCTAAGATTACGCTGATAGATACCCATATCTCTCCATGTTCCATGGCCCGGTCGAATCTTTCGATATACGAGGAAAGTATCAATGTCCTCAGGAGCGATTTGGGCGGTCAGAGTTTGGAAGCGGGACCACCGGATATTTTCTCCTTTGGAAGATGAAGCGCCAGCCGCGAATTCGACATAGACATCCAAATTGAGCTGCCGGCCGCGGTTTAAATCAAGAAGCTCATGCCAGGGGTGCTTGGGAATCAAAATCGCGGGTTTCCTGCTGAATATCTCAATTGGATTTCCTTTTTCGGAGTATATTCTCACGAAATAGCCTGTCCCTTCCTGCTGTATGACGAAGTTCAGGGGTGCGATGTTTGGTGGAATGACACTGCCGGCGTAATTCGGCTGGACTTTTGCCGGTCGGTCGATGGAACTGTATTGTGTGATCAGAGCTTTTCTATCGCGGCAGGCATAAAACAACGAAACAGCTATAAGTGTGCAAACGATTATCGCGTAAATAAATTTAGCTTTCCCGGTTTTATGTAATTTTGTTTTCATACGTATATGCATTCGAGTCATTTATTCGAGCCTATAGATGCAAACTTATAATAGTAGAAGTAAGTGTTGCGGAATTTTTTTGACAGCTCTTTGGAGGCAGCTTGTTTGTTCCGGCCGTAACTACTGAGAAGCCGGGAAAAGTCTTCGATCTGTTGACGCTTTTGAGGGCTTGGTGGATAACCGCTGAGATTAAAAGGTTTTCGTGTTCCATATACATAGATAAGGGCCGCTTCTTCATAATGTGTGGGTAATTCGCGATAATCAAAATCGTGTAAACGCTCAAGATTCTGGACAAATTTGCCTAAATGTTTGTTTAACATATACCTGGCCATTAAATATTCAAACGCCATGCGATTTTGACTGTTCCTCTCCAGCAGCTCTAAAAGAGTTTTCTCCATGAGAAGGGTGTGAGTGAGGCAATCCTTGTCCAGGTACAAAGAGCGCAGATGCTGAATATACTTGTCCGTCGATAGGCCCGGATCGGTCTGGAGAAGTTCAAGATAGTGTTTTGCCCACTCGGCATGAAAAAGAGTCTTGCTGAGCACACCGAGATATATTTTGGCGGTGCCTAAACTGCCCTTTACCATATTTATCAGGGCCAGTCGCTGCAGTACCATTGGGCGGTCTCCGATCCCTTCGAGACATTCAGCCAGGGCATTTTCAGCTATGTTAATAACGCCGATGTCTAAAAAGACATCGAAGATCTGCCAGTACGTCCATTTATATTTATTATCAGATAGAAACAGGTAATCCGGATGCTGGGGCCAGGAAAACATATTATAGCCGAGCCGGCCAACATGATACAAAGCCCTATTGACTGCGTGAGCTATAAAGGGATCTTCAGCATTATGTTGAGCGGACGTGAGCAATTCCGGCCACATCTTGTGGTAGGAATAGTAATCAACTTTAAATCGGGTCCTAAGATTTTCATCGCGGGAATAGAAAACGGCGCTACCGGCAATAGCAAGCAAAAGCAGCGATTCGACTGTCCATTTGAGTTTTGGTGAGTGTCTATACCGGGAAAATATCTTTAACAGCAGGTTAGATAATTTCTTTCGGTGTTTTTTTTTGGTCCGGCCTTTTACAAAATGAAGTCTTTTCCAGAGTATCTGTAAAAGACCAAATACAAAAAGTGTCAAAGGCAGTAATACATACAGCAGATAGACGAATGTCACTTGTCTTTTCCGAACTTCATAATAAAGAATTTTCCAGGAGAAAGGTAACGAGTTGCAAAAGGCATCGATAATACTAATGCGGAAGATAAGAAGGCCCACTACGTATGGAATAGCAGCAGCGGATAATAAATAAAATAGACTCGTCTTCCACCGGAACCTGAAAATTAATTCATAAATTGCACAGACGACTGCAAAAAGAAGAAATGCTCCGCCGGCAAGGTAATACAGAATTACAGATAAGGATAAAAAAGTGCTCAAACAGCTTAAAGTCGTAGTCCGCGATAAAGTCATCTTTATGTACAGACATGTGATAATTAATGCAATCAATAGTGCCATTGTTGTGGCAAAGTAATAGGTATATCGGGTGTAGAGAACAAGCAGAAGAAACGGTAAGATGAAGCAAATCCATCGAATTCGCAGTAAGTTTGCTGCTTTCAACAGATAGTCTATACATACGCTGAGCAGCCAGGCCTGCACTGTTACAACAATAGCTCCGGCCCAGGAATAGTAGAAGAGCTGAGAAAGGAAAGCAGAGAGATATTCGAGAGGTCCGCCAGGGTATGATAGAAACGGCAGAAAAAAAGTCCAGCCTTTGTAAAAGACAGGGAAATTTGTAATAATGCCGGCCCCATGATACATAAGCCGCAGATCCACATAGAGCCAGAGATACAGATAGAAAAGAATAAAAAAGAGAAAGCTTTGTAACAACCGCCCCAAGTGCCGGCTTGAATGCTGCTTTATTATATCCTGCGAACGAGATTGCGAAACAGACATCCGCCCTGAAGATTTTGGAAGCGAATTAGACATCACTTTCCTATACTACATAAACGAAAAATTTCCCAAATACATTTCGCCAAAACAATCCTGTACACTTCAAGCACTATAATACCAGGATTTCATCTCGATTTCACTGAATTTCCGAGAAGATTTGGCTTATTCAAATGATTATCCCATGGGGATAAATTTACTATTTGACCCCTAAGGGGCAAGAAATTCAATTTATTATTTACTATTGGCTAAGGGATTTGATATTCTTCCAACGAGTTCAGAACTGCACCGTTATTTAATTGATAAATTGGAGTAGAAGATGGCAGAGAATATAGTGATTAGGGCTGGTGGTAAAAGTTTTGAGGGGGAGTTGAGTGACAGTGTGACTGGCAGGGCGATATACGAAGCTCTTCCGATACGTGCGAATGGTCAGCGGTGGGGTGGGGAGATATATTTTAGTATCGGCGTTAGCTGTGAGCTTGAAGAGGGCAGCCGGGAAGTATTGAAGGAAGGAGAGTTGGCATTTTGGCCGCCGGGGCAGGCTTTTTGCATATTCTTCGGGCCGACACCTGCATCGGGCGGTGATGAAATCAGGGCGGCATCGGCGGTGAATATCGTCGGCAGGATAAAAGGTGACCTGTCAGGATTGCAGGATGTTCCGGATGGTGCGGAAGTACGTATCGAGAAGAATTCAAGGGACATCTAAAATCATTTTTACTTCGAACGGCAGCAATGTGCGCCTCCCCTGTTATAGGTCAAGGGATGTGGCTCTATATCAAGAGCGGATAACAGACAGATAAGTTTTAGATGTGTAAGATCTGTAAAAAGTTATAGAAATTCGCTGATGCTTTAAATCGGCAATTCCGATTTTCATTACGTTAATATTATTTATCTGACGCGCCCTGGTGAAATCTGAGACAGGCCTGACATATTCACTGTCAGCATCGAAGGCAAATCTCCGATTGTTATTAACTATGGCATTTCTGTTGTTTATCTCAAGGCTTGTGGCATATTTTAAGGTTGCCAGAGCATAATCATTTTTCTTATTTGAATTTGATACTGAACCGAGAAACTTCTTAAAAAAGCGCATCCTTGCTCCTTTCTCCTGGCCGAGAATTACTCTTTAGAACACTTCGTCATCACCCTGAAGGTTTCTATTTGGCAACAGTTTCTTAACCAGCCGGCACGATACTCCTTACCGCACCTCCATTCAACTATATCATATCTTAATTTTGAGAAGAACACCACAAATAGTTCTATCTTAACTCTTTTTTTTGTAGAAACAATCCATGGGCAGCCACAAATGCGTTTTATGCAAACAGAATAAATCTCACGGCCATCACAATTATATCAATTTTATTGTTAATAAATCTACACATGGAGCGTGCAGTGATGTAGTGAGTGCTTAGAAGCCGTTTCAAATGATTATTGGGTTTGATGGGCGGATTTCAAATTTCAAGTATCAGATTTCAGATTGGATGGTTGGGGGATTCGTGTTGTGGATAGAGAAAAATGGGAATAATTTGGAGAATTATCCTTGACGGCGAAGTGCCAACTTTGATATATTCAATATAGCTTGTGCCTTTGGAGATGGGCATCTGTGGGCTTTGAAATCGTCGGGCAGGGGCAGTTCTATTAATATTTCGATAGAAGGAGGAGATATTATTTGAATGGTACGGAGTTTTAGCGGCAACTTTGTACTTCCTGTGGAAATACTTTGCTTTTCAATCATCAGTTCATATTTTGACAGTTACAGGTAGCAGGTGTTTTGGCGTGTGGCCGGAGCACTGTTATTTTAATTCTTTTTGAAGGAGGATTATTATGTGTAGAAAATTGATATTTTTGTTTTCTTTTGTTTTGGTGCTGAATTTGGTTGGCATGGTTTCGGCTCAAGACGTGGTCATTCCGAGCCCGGGGACCATGCCGAAGCTCGATGGTCATATCGATGAGGTATGGTTTTTTTCGACAGAACAGGCGATAGACACCAGTCAGGTAGGAAGCGCCCCCAGTTCGCCAGCAGATGGCTCTGGTACCTGGCGGGCCCTCTGGAACTGGGAAAATCTATATGTGCTGGTCGAGGTGAATGATGATGCTCTGACTAACGATTCGGGGGGCGGCGACAATAAATGGAATGATGACAGTGTCGAAATTTATGTCGATGGTGACAACAGCAAAGCCTCTTCAGTGGGCGCAAATGACCACCAGTATACCTTTAGGTGGAATAACGAAGAATTGGAAGTGCCCAGCGCAATCCACAACGGAGCTCCAAGTTTAGTGGGAGTTGAATACGCTGTAGTAACGACCGCCGACGGTTATCTTTTAGAAGTAAAACTGCCGTGGATGAGCATAATGGGTAAGGCGGCAACGCCTGGCCAAGAGATTGGCTTCGATGTATGGATTAACGATGATGACGACGGCACCGATCGAGACTCGCAGATTTCCTGGTATTCAACAGATGGAAATGGTTGGCAGGATCCGAGTGTGTGGGCAGTTGCCGTACTCGAGGCGAGTAACAAGGCGGCCAATCCAATGCCTGCGGACAGTGCCCTTCATGGGGAGACCTGGGCAAGTCTTGGCTGGCTGGCAGCACCTGCTGCTGTCTCGCACGATGTGTACTTCGGTGAAAGTTTTACTGATGTGGAGGCCGGAACCGGCGATACATTCCAGGGCAACCAAACCGCGACATTTTTTGTTGTCGGTTTTCCGGGATTTGCTTTTCCTGAGGGTCTTATTCCGGGCACCACTTATTACTGGAGAATCGATGAAGTCAGTGCCGACGGTGAGAAATTCGCAGGTGATATTTGGAGTTTTATGATTCCTCCCAAAACGGCCTATGAACCCAGCCCGGTTGACGACGGCAAATTTGTGCCCCCGAATGTAACTCTTAGCTGGACAGCAGGTGATGATGCGAAATTGCATACCGTATATTTCGGTGATGATTTTGATAGCGTCAGCAGTGCTGCTGGAGGAACTCAAATAGGAGTTACAACCTTTACTCCCGGCGCTCTTGAACCAGAGAAGACCTACTACTGGCGGGTTGATGAGTTCGATGGCATCACCAAATATACAGGCGATATCTGGAGCTTTAAGACTTCAAAAGCAGGTGGAGGCCTGCGAGCAGATTACTACGAAGGTACGGAATTGGGTACTTTCATTCTGACTCGCACAGATCCTCAAATAAACTTTAACTGGGGCAACCCCGGCTCACCGGATCCGGCGGTCAGCGAAGATAACTTCTCAGTCAGATGGACTGGTGAAGTAGAGGCTGGATATACTGAGACCTACACTTTCTACCCCAAGACCGATGATGGTGTACGCCTATGGGTAGGCGGTAAAAAGCTTGCTGATTCCTGGGAAACGGTTCCACTATACCCAAAAGAACACAGTGGAACGATTAACCTTATCGCCGGAAGTACCTACAGGATTGTAATGGAGTATTTTGAGAGCACGGCTAATGCGATAGCAGAGCTGCGCTGGAAAAGCCCATCCACTCCGAAACAGCTCATTCCGCAGGCAGCATTTTCGCTGCCTATCAAAGCCGGCAACCCGAATCCAGCTAATGGCGCCGCTGATGTAAAGCACGCACCTTTACTCTCGTGGGCAGCAGGGGAATACGCCGTTTCACACGAGCTGTACTTCGGTACGGATGAAGAAGCCGTGAAGAATGCCACCAAAGCTTCGCCAGAGCATATAGGCACAAAGGCCCTTGGTGACGAGAGCCATGATCCCGGCCAACTTGAATGGACTTCTACTTACTACTGGCGCGTTGATGAAGTTGAAGATGGCGGTACAATACAGACAGGCAATCTCTGGAGCTTTACTACGGCCAACTTCCTTATCGTGGATGATATGGAGAGCTACAATGACATTAATGAAGGTG
>JACNGQ010000300.1 GCA_014384025.1 Planctomycetota bacterium
GGCCTCTTTTAGAGGCCAGTCCTCAAGCCTCCACCTTTGGTGGAGGTGGTTGACTTGATAATGGTTATTGTCTGGCCGAACCGGGCCGTCGGTACCTGGTATATCTGGAGTCCCGGGGAGCCGTCAATATCTCGATTGTCCCGGGTGAATATTCCGTCCAATGGATAAATGCCCGGAGCACTCATCAGCGCATCGACGGTAATCCAACGACAACCGGCCAGAATCTGCAATCGCCCCCAACAGGGGATGACTGGCTTTTATATCTTGAAAGGAAATGAACGGCTTCGAGAATCCCCTCATAATACTTGAATTTTCAGGAAATAGTTGATATCATACCATTAATGTCTCTCAGTGACGTAGCTGAGTAAATTTTTTTGAGGTTCCCTAATTAATAAGGAGTCCGGTGATGCGACAAAATAAATTAAATTCCGTCAAAATAGCAATCTTCCTAACCGCATTGGTTATCTTCTCAACCTGTGCTATCGCCGCTGGCAAATCGAAAACGCGAAGGAAACCGAACACCCTGACGGACAAGCAAATCAGCCAGGGCTGGAAGCTGCTCTTCGACGGCAAAACGCTAACCGGATTCAAAGGCGCAACCGACGATAAGGTGCTAAATACCTGCTGGAAAGCTGGTAAAGGCCAAATCTTCTGCACAGAACGGGACACGCGCCCTGATAAGCTCGGTGGAAGTATCGTCACAAAAGACCAATACGGCAGCTTCGATTTCAGGCTCGATTACAAACTCGACCCCGACTTTGGGCCCGGACACGTCAACAGCGGCGTTAAATACTTCGCATACCCGAAAACAGAGCTCGGCCTCGAATACCAGATCTACGATCACGATGCTAAAGTAGAAGGCCCGCATGCTCTTGCAGACCTTTATGACATCCTGCCCGCAAAAGAAAGACCGGCCAAACCCAGAGGACAATGGAACAAAGTGCGTATCGTATCAAAGGGAAATCAGGTCGAGCACTGGATCAACGGAAAAAAAGTCCTCCAGTTTGAGCGGGGCGGCGAACAATTCCGCAATGCCGTCGCAAAGAGCAAATTCAAAAACCATGATAAATTCGGCGAAGCCGAACAGGGCTACATCCTCCTCCAGGACCACGGCGGAGGAATAACATTTAGAAACATAAAAATCAGACCGCTCGAAGATTGATTCTGGCCTCGGGATATTATGTAATTCGCAGTGCTGTTATTATTTGGGTGATACAATGAATCGGCGGACTTCGGTGAACATTGTTATCGTGTTTGTCTCTGCGGTCTTTCTGCCATGCTTATTCGCTGTTCAGACATATGCTGCAAAAGATGATGAGTCTCTCAAGGCGCCTTCAGATTCCTCGTCCCTGTATCTTCTAACCTACGATCATGGCGGACTCGTACTGTGGGGTAGTGACCATTTCGTGAGTCACTTGCGAAGCGCAGTCGAGTGGCTGGATCGCTATCCGTCGTTCAAAATCGGGCTGGACAATGAAGCTTATACGTATGACCAGTTGGCACGGGCCAGCCCTGAGGTACTTCAGGAGATACGCAAGTACCTGAAAAAGTATGCCGGTCGATTCGGGATAGGGACTTGTACCTATGGTCAGCCGCTTTCGGTGTTCATAAATGAAGAATCCAACATTCGCCAGATTAGCTATGCACTCACAGCAGATCGAAAGCATTTTGGCTGTGCCCCCGGCGTGTATCTAATGAGTGAGCATGCGATGCACAGTCAGATTCCGCAGATACTCGAAGGATTTGGCTTTACCGGTGCTATCATGCGTACACACTACATGATGTACGGTTATAATCCGACCTTCGATGCGGCTGTCGGCTGGTGGGTCGGCCTCGACGGCTCCCACATCCCCACCATACCCACATACAAGGAGCAAGGATCACAATTTGGCCGAACGACAGTGGACAACTGGATACTTACCCGCTATCCCGGCTCGAATGCTCCGAAGTCACCGGCCGATTTCCGAAAGGAGTTCGCACACATTCGTCCCCTGTTGGCAACCCGCGCCGATGATGCAAGTTTGCGGCGCGAAGAGCTGGTCAAAGAATATGAAGGCAAAGCCGGATATAAATGGATTTTGCTCGAAGAGATTTTTCCAACATTTCCTGCTCCGAAAGAACAGCTTAAGACCGTTCCCAACGACTTCGTTGTGCGCATGCCCTGGGGTTATTGTGGCAACGAAATCTGGAACGAGTCTCGTCGTGCCGAGGTGGCCGTCCTAACTGCCGAACGGTTGGCGGCAATAGCGTCCCTGACCGGGGGTTCCGATTATCTGGCTCAGCTTGACCAGGCATGGAAGAATCTTCTTGTGGCACAGCACCATGACATACAGATATGTGGCTTGCTTCCGGATGCGCGCCGATTTCTTACCAAATCAAAAAACGTCTCTGAGATTGTCACCAACGCTTCATTGCGTCACATTGCCTCCCAAATGTCCGGCGGTGATAATCCGCAGGTAGTAGTCTTCAATCCTGTTTCCTGGCGCCGTAAGGGATGGTTCGAAGTAACTGCCTCCCTGCCTCGCGGCTATGCGAAGGAGCTTCAGGTGCTGCACGGCGACAGAGTAATTCCCTCGGCCATTCCTGCTGCCGACCTGCACTCCGATGGCAGTCTCAGAGACATCAAGCTGGCCCTATCAACTGACCTTCCCGGTCTTGCCGTTGCTTCCTATAGACTTCTTCCATCACAGAACACACCTTCCAGTGAAGATAAGAAGCTGCTCGTAGATTCTCAGAACCTTACTATCACCACACCTTTTTGGCAAGTTCGTTTTAATCCGCAGGGGGGAATAAGCTCAATAAAGGACAAACGCACCGGAAAAGAGTTCCTTAACACCCAAAAGAGAAGTGCCTTCTTTGCCGCCAGGATTGACGGAAAAGATGTCGAATCTAAAGGGCTCTGGGCCCTGGAAAAAGCACGAGGCGAAGCTCCATGGGCTTTGGCCCGCGAAAGCGGCCTGATTGGAAGTATCCCATACTCACTTGAGATGAGATTTTATACTGAGAGTCCCCGAATAGACTCTCGGGTGCGCTTCAGCTTTAGCGGCCAGAGGATTGGACGGCTCAGCGATAACGTACGGGACCCGTCCTCGGGTTTTGTCCATGAGCATAAGTTACGCTTCAAAATGTTTCCTGCTGTAAGCGAAAAAGCCGTCGCAGTGCGTGACCTTCCCTTTGCCGTAAGCCAAACACCGGACCGTTATGTAAACGGTCTTTACTGGACCGCCATAACAGATGGCGAAAAAGGTCTCGGTGTTTTCAATCGAGGGACAATGGGGGCTGTGCGAGAGCAGGACGATGGATATTCGGTACCCTTGGCTTATGCCATGTATTACGTATGGGGCACGCGGATGCTCACCGGGGATTTTGTTTATGAAATTGCACTTCATCCCTTTACAGGCGAATGGAATCAGGCCGATCTGCACAAAAAAGCCCTTGAATATAATTTCCCTCTATGCGGCCTTGTCGCTCCGGCCGGCAATGGAAAGTCAGGACATACGATTTGCCCGCTTACTATATCGCCTTCGGACGTCGTAGCCTCAGCTTTATTTCATAAGCAGGATGGACTCTATGTTCGTATGTACGAACACCAGGGGAGAAACTCTCTGGTATCACTAAGCTATGAAATGTCTCAGGCGGATATGACGGAAGTTGATTTTACCGGCCGAGAGTTGTCCGCCACATCCGGCAAATTGAACTTTAAGCCCTGGCAAATCAAGACAATACGAATCACTCCATCGCCAGAGTAGCAATCCTCGAAAAATAAGTCTGGATGACGGCTTTTCATTGAATACCGCCTCCTTTCTTGCCTCCCAACATTAAGGATAAGCGGCGGGCCTGATACCTTTCAAGCTGGCTCGGCCATTAATGGTAAGATCCCCGAGTAATTCCTGTCCGGTTCATCCGTAGGTTATATGAGCAAGTAAGATAAATATCGAAAGCATTTATGTGACATGCCGTTTCTGCATCAGGCACCTCCAGGCTCTGGGTGGATTTGGACGATTAGACTCGAAGTGGCTGGATGTAAGCGAGAGAACCTCAAAATAAGGCTCCACTGCCAGGACTATATCTGCCGCTGTTCGTTGAGGTGGGCCGGAACCCTGGCGATGCTCATCAGCATTGCCGGCGAGTGTCAGCCACAGACCGGCTTTTTCCAGATGAGCAGCGACATTTCGGGCAAATCTTCTTCGATCATTGTTAGAACCGAATGAGTGAAAACAGCCTCGGTCAAATACGAAACCAAAAGGAGCGCCTTCGATTTTGTTTTTAAGAAAATCAACAGGCATGAAATCGCATTCAACGCCGGCTTGAGAAGCTTTTTCTTTTGCCTTCTCTATGGCAATCTCCGAACTATCGGTACCTGTTACCTCGAAGCCGTTTTGGGCAAGCCATATGGAATTGTCTCCCGTTCCACAGCCGATATCTAACACGTTGCAGCTCGGAACAGGTTTTTTAGTAACAACTTCGATAAGATTGAAATCCGGCCTCCCGGCGTCCCAGGGAGTGTCACCTGATTTGTATCTTTCTCTGTATTGCTCTTCGACCGTCATCTGATTACACCTTATAGAAATGTCATATCACTATATATCGTTTCCTTATAAAACTCCTTACCTCTCCGAGCCTCAGTATAACACCCCTTTGCCCGAAGTCCATAAGTAATCCCCTGCAAACATCGTGTGGCAGCCACTGAATGAGCGGAGCGAATGAAGTGGATGGAAAAAATAATTCCTGCCTGCAGTTTGCACTAATTTCTATCACTACTTGAAAATTCCATATCCGGCCAAACTAATACCTGCTGAGAATATTGCGGCAAAAACAATGTTTACGATTAAAGTTTCATTACCTATGAAACGGTCACTTATAAACCAGAATACATGTCCCCAAACTCCTGCAAACAATAAAGTCCAAAAGGCCCATTTATGACCGCTGACTAAACTTGTCCAGATTATTATTAAGAATAATAAAGTAACAAGGACCGCTCCTGAATTATGCAGAATTGCTAATGATTTGGTTGTTTCAACCACTTTCGCATCAAGCGCAGATATTTCATTGTCTGTAAATACCATTTGAAGCATAGGAGCATTACCTGCTATAGAAATAATCAGGCTTAATATTGATACGATACATTGAAGTCCCGCCCCTATCGATAATATTATTGCACCGGCTTTTAACATTTTTTCTTCCTTTCCATTATAGTTTAATTGGGCCAACTATGTAGGGGGCCTCTAAAAATTGCTTTTGTCACGAGAACGTGCGAAATATTCTCCGGCAAGGCGGATGGTCAAAATCACCGCAGGCATAGTTAAAGCTATGTCGAGGACGCAGTTTGGCCTGATAACGCCGCCGGCGGAGATTTCTGCCGTTCGCAGTAAAAATGAATTTTTAGAGGTTCCCTTTATATCGTTTCCATATAACATCCCGAACTTCGTGCATTCGATAGTGTTCCGTTGAACCGTGCGTAACGATCAACTCTGCCGCGGCCCGTTATGTCCGTCGGCAGAAGTGTCATCTTGGCTCTGTTCCTTTTCTATCTCGCGATTGGATCTAAACAGTAACCCAATCAACATAATGGGAACATTCCATACTATCATTATGGCTCTGAATAATCGGCCTCCAATAGAAACTTCACGAGACCATATTTGGCGCCAGGCCTGTCCCCAGACACTCGCTTGCCAGCGAATGCTTTCAAGTGGAAGATAATGCGTAAATTGACCAGTTGCACTGCCGCAATTGGAGCAATAGTGGGCAAGAGGATCAACAGGCTTGAAGCACTTTATACAGACCGGCGTCCCTTCGCCTTCTTCCTCAATTATATCTTTTTGTTCCATGGTCTATAGTTCCCTTATAATACTTTAATTCAGAGCCATCCAACACCGTCCCTTGTCATTCCTGCGAAAGCAGGAATCCAGATTTTGATTTTTACTCTGTAATTTTGCTCTTTACATTTTGACTTTTAATTTCCTTCGATTTGTCATGACCAACCACAACTCATCGAAAAATGTACCGTAACCCGTTAATTTATCCCCACAAATCATTTCTAGGATGAAGCAGGAATCCAGACTCTGTAACCTCACAAACAGGACCTCTGTCACTGTTGCTGATGATAAAGACACGTTGAAAAATCAGTTTTGCTTCACGCGACTGAATTTTGGAAAGCAAATACCTTGTTGCATTTTCCGGATTCACTGAAGGAAAGGGCCAAGCATCGCGAATCAAAAGCCAGTCCTCATCATATCGAGAGAACTCAGCCTTCTGAAGCTTTTCTTCTTTTTTGTCAATAAAGTTGAGCATAACCCTTGACCAGTCCTGGTCAGTACTATCCTCACCCGGCCATCCCACCTTAGGGGAATTCGCCTTAATCTCTTCCCTCAACTCTTCTGCAGGTCGTCTCGGTTCATCTGGCTCGACAGGATTAACAAAATGACCGGGTCTCCCGATTTCTTCTGATCTTCTTAAAACATCTTTGCGTGTCTCATTCTCCGGCCTTGCGTCTGTATGCTCAATGCCAATTTTCTTGCCACCCATTGTCAGCAAGAAGTCGGGCTTATCTGGCTTTTTATGAATTACTTCCAATGGAAATGTGAGAAGATGATCTCCTAAAGCAAGTGAACTCAAAAGGTGAGCCATCGCATACGGCTCAGTATATTCCTTACTTCTATCCCCACTCATCAAAGGATCTACAATATCAATCGACCGTAAAATGTTGAGGAATGTAGCCTTGTTTTCTGCTTTGAAATTCATCGTCTTATATGTTTCCATATGAGTTTAATCGGGACGTTTACGTATTTATGTTACCTTATTCAGTTCTTTTACTTTTCTTTATTTACAGCTTCATCTTGCTTTTTCTTCTTTGCACCTTGGGCCTATTTCTACTTTTCGGTCAACCTACTGCTCATGAACGAAGCCTAAAAATAGTAAACTTCCCTAATATTCCTTTTGATGTCCGCTGGATGTGACGGTTAGATTTTTTATTCACCGAACTCGTTTTGTACAAACCTCAATGTTTGTTCTTGCCTTAATTTACAAACAATATTTTGATTCGCAAAAACACCAGAGAACGTTTTTGCCTCATCGCTTTCTATTGTTTTTATCCAGTTAACACTAACCACCCATTCTGATAATTCTTCGCTTTCCATATTCTCTTCTGGTCGTTCCGCCCCAAGTTCATTATCTAGCAAAGGCTTGCCATTTACGAAGAAATCTTTAATCATTTTTGCTGGCTGAATTACTTCACCAAACCCAACATAACCTAGTCCTTTCATGTATGCGTATATTTTGTCGCCTACTTTCAGGCGTTTTAATGCTGATGAATATTTTTTACCTTGACCTGCACCGATAAAGCCATATTTTTTATTATCTTTCCATGTTCTGTGTGGTCCTTCACCGACGTTAACAAACCAATACCCCGTCCAGTCTGGGCGTTTAGCCAAGGAGACCCTCTGCTTGATTTCTTTTTTCTCAATATAATCTCGTGCTTCTGGTAAGGGAATAATTGTTTCGGGATTAATAAATATTTCATTATCAGAATCAACATAAGGGGACAATCTTGTGCATTGAATATTTATTCCAAAATCTCTTAGCCACAAAACAGCAGATATAACCTCCGAGTTAAATTCTTTAGATACGAGTATTATTCTTTGAGACTTGTTCAGATTATCAATATCATCTTCAATATATTCTTCTATCTCTTGCTGAGCATCATATTCGGTTATGTTTTTATATGTTGCATATATCTGATATATCTCCTCTGATAAGTAGTTCGAACAATAAGAAGCATATTTAATTGCTTGCCACTCTACTGAACTACCTGAGTCATCCCGTTTAAGCTCAATAATTACCAAACTCGATGATTTATCAATACACAGCAAATCAAGTCGTCTTCCAGATGGGAGAATTACCTCTTTTCCAATTACCAGAAAATCTTCCCCCAAGATACTTGGTGTTTTCTCAATCCATTCCTGAATATCAAAACGTTCCTTCAAGCCAAGCGACGCAAACTCTGTAGCAGAAAGTGCTATCAACTTCTTATTTACGATATCAACTTTGTACATAAATTCTCCCTGAGAAATCTAACAATGTATATATGGTTTCCGCGTAACACGCGTTTTTGCACCAAAGGCATCCTAATCCTTAAACCACAAATCCAAAAGTTGCTCGCTCGATCGCTTAATCTAAAGAATATTTACACTATTGATATGGCATATACAAGGGAAAATTGCGTTTTGTCGCATTAGAACAGGCAAAATGGCCGCAATTTTTCGTTCAAAAACGCTCAAAAATCACCAAAAAGAGCAAAATCAACCACATTCTTGCCCCGTTAGATAATTACTTCTATCTAACCGGGGTTCACCCAAAATCCCCAATTCTCTAATCTCATTCCCTAATCAACTTACGACTTTCCCCCTTCTGTCTCCTGTATTCTGTCTCCTGCCTTTTTCAGTCAAAAACGCTCACACCTAAAAACAAAAATAAAATATTTTCAAAATTTTTATCTACTTCCATAACAACGAGTTACGAACAATGAAGCCCAAATAATAGCGAAATTTTCGACTCAAAACTGCACACTCGTCTAATTATAGAGGCGCTACTTTTTTGCCCTCAGAGTTTACCCTCAATGTGAGCTCACTTGCTTTGGAGTTTACCCTCGGGTGTGCTTACCTGTTTTTCTGCCGGGGGTCGGGGGCTTT
>JACNGQ010000195.1 GCA_014384025.1 Planctomycetota bacterium
GCGCCAGGCTGACCCAGATTCCGATGACGCCCGAAAGAGTACTGCAGGCACTTGCATGATGCGCCTGAAATGTCTCTGCAAACGTATGACTTCCATAAACGGACCGCCATTTCGGCCAGACTCACGCGTCAGTAACTATTTTGACTTTTTGAAGAGCGTTGTGCCCCGTTTCGGGTAAGGGCGCGGCGTGGGTCATACAACGCTGTTAGCGTCGATCGTTCAGCAGCGAAGATCGTAATTGCCAGGGCGAGGGATGGGGATCAATGTTGCCCAGTAGGCCAATGCGTTTTGTGCTTGTAGCAAGTGGCTCGCCATTGCTGTCAGGTATAAAAGGGAGTACCTATGAAGAATGTCTCTTATGACAACTTCTTCCAACCAGTATGACTTTCAAAGTTGTCCCGCTATTCACCCACACACATTAGAGTCGTGGAAGAACCTGATCGACCTCTACGAATCCCGGAGTAAGCCTGATAAAGCCAACTAGTGGCTAACACAACTGTCGCAAACAGAAGTTACAAACAAGTGACATAACAGACGAAAAATTATCTCTTTCATGAGCCAAAAAACACCCTGATTTTCAGGTGACATTATGACACCGATTTGTCACTACAAATGTTAAATTTAACAGTTAATGGCAGTACTAAATCCCAAATATTTGCATAAAAAACGAAGATTTTTTCGTTCTTATCGGATTAAGTAGTGCGACCAGCTAAGGCTGGCGTGTTCAGAAGGAGTTAGTCTTTCCGGGGCAGAAGCCAGAGACCCCGTAGCTTGGATGGCAGGAAGGAGAGAAATCGAATGACCTGAAGCCCATTGACAAAGCCATCGTAAGGGATGGTGAGCGAGTCACCGGGCCGTAACATGCGTGAACGTAGGAGCTATGAAGCGAGGTAACGCTCGCCGAGCAAAGGGACCCTACTATATGTAATTTCTCTGACAAAAAGGGAGGCAAGGTCGACATGATAAAATCGACCATAAGTTTGCAGGACCTGAGACGGGGAATATACATCAAGGCGAAGGTTGAACCGGCTTTGCGCTGATGGTAACGTAAAGTCTTTGGCTGGAAGAAGTGGAGTAGTCAATGTATCATCATTGGTGAAAGCAACTCCAGGGCGATAGGTCACATAAACCTTGGTAAGAAGCATATAGGAAAGCGTAGTGTGGGAAAACCGCATGCTGCGTTTGACGAGGCGGGGACTGGAGACGTGGAATGGTTGAGATATTGTGACACTCGCAAACGAAAGGGCGAGTTAACGGGGAATACAAAATTCGACCTACACTAACGCGCCAGTCCTCGACCCTACTACGGATGAAAAGAAATTGACCAATTATGCCTATGTGGTAGTTGAGTATGACTAATATGTGCGTTCTTGCTGCTCAGCTTGGTGTAGTGATTATGAGAAATGATATAATTAAAATATCATCTTGGCATTCAAGGGCCTACGGGAATCTTGCTTTTTGCTCTCCCTCCGCACTGCAGGGGCTTTTTCGGGCCGGATTTTTTAAAAATATTAGTGTAACACTTCTGGTTTGCTACCCTCTTATATATAGGATGACTGACTCACGGCGGTTGCTGAGATTGAGATGAAATTACGTTATTTCTTATGAAACAAAACTCTTTTTGTGGGATGATCACATTAGAGACCAGTTCTGCTCTTAGTAAAGGGAGATTTGTTATGAAACAGACAAAGAAAAAAATTGTTTGGCTTGTGGTTTTTTGGGGAGTAGGTTCTATCCAGGTGTTCGGAAAGCCCTTTGCCGAGGGACCTTACCTTGGACAAACCCCGCCCGGCCCGATCGCTAAGGTCTTTGCCCCTGGACTGATCTGTGATACGCGGCCACACCAGTGGGAAACCTGGGGGAGCTTCTCGTCTGATGGCAACAGCTTTTGTTTTTTCCAATGTGGGTATGTTTATATCACTGAAAACACAGACCAGGGCTGGACAGTGCCTAAGCGTATAAAAAGTATTCCATACAAGACAGCGGCGTATTGCTGTCTGTCTCCAGATGCCAATAGTATCTACTGTGCTATCTCCAAGAGAGATCCGCGGATCAAACATTACGATCTGTATCGCTGCGACCGAACTGCACGTGGATGGACCAAGCCGCAGAGACTCGGACCACCACTAAGTTCTCAGGAACCTGAGCTTGGAATCTCTATAGCAGCGGACAACAGTATCTACTTCGGTTCCGGACGCAAGGGGGGAGACGGAAGAAGCAATATACATGTCGCCCCTTTTGTTGACAAAACTTGGCCCCGAGCCGTACATATCTTTTTGAATCACGCAGCGGGCGAACCAGGAATTGCCCCGGATGAGTCATTTATGGTGTTCACCGCCATAAATCTACCAGGAGGTTATGGGCAGCGGGACCTGTATCTGACCATGCGCTTGCCGGATGGCACGTGGTCCCCACCGCAAAATCTGGGCCCTCGAATCAACTCTGCCTATTTTGAATTCGGACCCAGGATTTCACCCGACAAGAAGTACCTCTTCTTCACCCGCAGTAACGGGTGGTGGGAGAATTCTAATCGTGACACGTCTGATATCTACTGGGTTGAACTCAAGGAATATCTACCCGAATCCTATAGATAGGAAAATAAAACTTGCTATGAACACAAAATCATTAAAATAAAGAATAGGCCAGATGTCAATATCAAAGACAAAATCTCGACAAATCATATTTATATTATTTACTCTTGGCCTACCCCTAACAACGGTAGTAAATGCTATAGAGAAAGATTCTTTCTGGCCTCAATTTCACGGTCCGAATCGAGACAATATATCCACAGAAAAAGGACTCATGAAAAAGTGGCCTGTGAATGGCCCTGAGCTACTTTGGACGACCAGTGGGCTGGGACATGGATTCTCCAGCATATCCATTGCTAATGGAATGATTTACACAGCCAGTAGTATTGGAAACAATACAGTCGTTATAGCATTAAACTTAGATGGTAAAGTTTTATGGAAGGTAAAAAACGGTAGGTCATGGACCCGAGCCCATCCCGGTTCCCGTAGCACACCAACCATATATGGAGACCGGTTGTATCATCAAAATCCTCACGGAGATATTATCTGTCTGAATGCGAAAACCGGAGACATCATTTGGCAGTTCAACATTATTAAGAAATTCAATAGCATGATTCCAAGATGGGCTCTTGCAGAATCGTTATTGGTTGATGGTGATCATCTCATTTCATGTCCTGGTGGTCCACAAACTTGTATGGTAGCTCTTAATAAAACAAATGGATCAGTTGTCTGGAAAGCACCCAGTACAGGAGAATTGGCCGGCTATGCATCTGCGACTTTGTTTGAGTACAAGGGACTGCGAATTATAACAACACTCACTTCCAAAAGCTTCATCGGCGTGAATGCCAATACCGGTGAATTGCTATGGCGCATGAAACACGAATCTCCATATGATGAAAACATAATGAAGCCCATTTTTCATGAAGGTGAGGTCTTTATAAGTACCCCTCTTACAGGCTCTGTAAAATGGAAGGTTACTGTCAAAGACGGCAAGGTCTCGCTCAGAAGAAGATGGCGTACACTACAATTTGACAATCACCATGGTGGAGTTATCCTGATCGACGAAAATCTCTACGGTTCGAGCACTGCTCGTAACAATAACTTATTGGTTTGTCTGGACTGGAAAACCGGCCGGATAAAATATATGGATAAGGGTGTAGGTAAAGCATCGCTAACATATGCCGATGGATTGATCTACGCACTAAGTATAGACGGCGTTATGGGGCTCGTTCAACCTACACCTATCGGACACAAGCTAGTCAGCTATTTCAAAATTCCTAAAGGCGGAAAAGGCAAGAGTTGGGCTCATCCCGTGGTCTGTGGAGGCAGACTCTATATACGTCATGGTGAGTTCCTATATGCATACCGCTTAAGGTAAAAACAGTCGTTACCATCTGAGGAGAGTTCAACGCCTCAAGATGGCACCATTTTTATCAGTTGTTAAAATTGCGGAATTCTTCGAAGAGCCACCTCTTTCAGAAGCTGGAAAACGCCCCGATTTTCAAGTGACATTATGACACCATTTTGATACCACAAATATTGATTTTGCCTATGTCGAGTCCTAAAAAATGCCAATTTTCTATGAAAATACAAAGATTTTAAAAATTTTAATCGGATTAAGTATATGGTGAGAATGAAATGTATCGATCATATGATTCTTTTGGGGATAGGAAATGTTACACCTGACGATGTTTACTATGGTAGGCGGCAAGAAATATTGGAAAAGCGAAAACAGTTGAAAACCAGAACAATTCTTGAAAGGAAAAGAATTAACTGTAAAATCATTGAAACCAGAGTTGAGATCATATCCTAATTTAAAGTCTCATTTTACTGGAGACATACAACTGACGACATTTAACCAGAGAACCTACAACCTTACCGAAACCTTGGAGGCTGTGGTTTCATAGTTCATCTATGGATTGCTGGTTCAGGTTCACGGTTTTGAGAGTCCGCGGCGAATCTGTGCTTCACCTGAGTCCACACTTACGGAACATGCTATAGAACATATAGGAATCCCCGTACTTTGGTACGAGCGTGTCGAATACTATTTGGTCGTTCCCGTGGAGGTTCGTCACAATACGACGGATCTCCCAGAATTGGCGTTGCACGTCCGGGTCGATGGTCCAGCCGTGCGCATCGACCGGCGTGCCGGTCTGCAGAGAATACACCAGCAAGGCCTCGGCATAGTGGCGTGGAAGCTGTTTGTAGCCCAACGGTTTCAGCAATGGAAGATGCTTGATGAGCTCGCTGTGCTCGTTTCTCAGAAGAATGCACGCCATGAGATACTCAAACGCCAAACGATGCCCGGGAGTATCTTCCAGCAGGTTCCTCAGCGCCACCGGGGAAATCCCGATCGACGTATCATCCCGTGTGGGCTTCACTCTGCGCCAGGACTGGAGGAGCGGATCGATTTCGGCCTGCGCGGGATCGGCCAAGATGGACTGCCATCGACGTACGTACCGCCGACAGCCCACGTACTTACGCAGGGCCTGAAAGACGATGCGCGCAGATTCGTACTGCCCTTTGGCCAGATGGATCCGGACCAGCGCGTCCAGCACGGGGGGCGAAGGTCCCTCCTGCGCAAGCAGCTCATACGCGTCCTCCTCAGCGGCGTTCAGACAACCCAGGTCCAGATCCAACTCGAGTGACTTGGCGCGCGTAACACGTCCGAGCATATCGTCGAAACTCATGAACAGTGTCTTGA
Organism: Planctomycetota bacterium; assembly: GCA_014384025.1. Lineage (GTDB taxonomy): Bacteria > Planctomycetota > Phycisphaerae > Sedimentisphaerales > Anaerobacaceae > NIOZ-UU13. The sequence goes on from JACNGQ010000195.1 coordinate 5,233, forward strand.
AGTCGTCTTGAGGAAAAGCGCAGAGCTCGCTGCCGAGACGCCCCTGGTGTGCCAGAGCCCGGTTGATGTCAAAGACGCCGGAGCGGGTAAAGAGATGCTTACCTCGCATCCGGCCAGCCAGCGCCAGTACACGATTCCAGTCGCGCTGCTGAGCATGGTAGTGCAGTGCCCGCTCGTCATGGAGAGGCGTTCGCGAAAACATCGAGCAAAGGACGAACGTCACGGCCACCACGAGCATACGCAGGCCCACCCACACACGAGAGTCCATCTTCGGCCAACGCGTGGGCCGGCCCGTCCGGACAAAAGGAGGCCCCTCTTTTCGGTGGCCCATCCGTGTGTCTCTCCCGGCTTCGGCCTCCAAAAGGATTCCCCCCAGTAATGCCAACAATATCAGGCCGGGGACGTAGGTATGCAGAACGAGCGCGAGCCAATCGGCTAAGGGTGAGAACGTGAGGGGCTTGCCTGCATCCCAAGGTGTACCGGCGATGTATATGGCCCGAGGTCCCAAGCCAAAGACGAACCAGCCCAAGATAAATACGCCGCCGACCGCCAGAGTTATCTGTATTAGCACCAGCATGAGCTTTCGGTGCCGCAAGGCTTCGGTAAGGCAGGTAATGGCAACGAAAACGAAGACCGAGGCACCAGCCAGGCAATAGACCATGCCAAGGAGGACCAGAAACGATCCTATCCGCCCATATGGTGTCTTCACAGGAAGGGCATCGTAAAGGATCGCTGTCCAAACCGATAGTCCCACGGCCAGTAGCACCGGCAGCGGATTCTCGTAGAAGTTGTAGATCGTCAGAGCGAGCAGTAGAGGAACCCAAGTCAAATCCCTGAGCTTCCCTGCACGCCCGGTTCGCAGCAGGTATTGTATTCCCAGGAAGAGCACACCAAGGACGGCGGCAATGGTCAGGGCGCCCAGCCACGCCTGGGAATAGCTTTGCGCCAAAAGGGCGGCCAAGGCCCTGATCGGCCCACCCGGAGTACTGAAGGTAGTACGAAGAAAGGGGCCTTCCCAGGAAACGACCGGATATGCGGTGAACACGCCGAATCCGTAGTACAGCAGATGGGGTTCGATCCCTTTCCACAGGTAGATGAAGAGCCCCAGAAAGATGCCCGCTGACAGGCAGGATTCCAATCTGGAATGGTCCAGGATACCTTCAAACGCCATTTCTCTGATCCTCGAAATGCTTCCACATGTCTGCGCAGTCCCCTTCCTTTTCAAGGACAGCGCGGATCCGCACGTTGATGCCCAATCCCATACATCATACCTTATGTCATCAGCATATTCAATAGCTATTCCGGTCCATCCAAGCTCGCAGGGAAAAACGTTGTCTTCTTCCCGGCAGTAGAGTAGAATAAGAGCCGTATTTCTGCCTGCAACCCGCAGGATCCTATCCTGCAGCGCGTGACCCACGCACGGCAGACAGGAGAGTATCATCCGTTGGGCGGCCTTGAGACGTGAAGATGAGATCAGACAGGTCTTTAATGAAGCCTCTTGCCATGCTGGCATTCGCAGTAACTTTGTCGGCGTGTTCCTGCAGAGACAAGGTATCTCCCTCCGTCGTTGCCGTGCCCAGACTGCCTAAGGTCGCGCCCAACTACGTCAGTATTGTTATCCCACCTAACATTGCGCCGTTGAATTTCGTTATTCGCGAACCAGGCAGGAAATATCAGGCCAGGATTTATTCCGTCGCAGGCGGGACTATCGAAGTTGTCAGCACGACAGGTGAAATCGTGATCCCGTGGAGCCGGTGGAGAGACCTGCTCGCTCACAACGTCGGTCAAGAGCTATACTTCGACGTCTGCGTGGAGAAAGAAGATGGGACCTGGAGTCGCTACCAGACCATCGTCAACACCATTGCGGGGGAGAAAATCGATCCCTATCTGGTCTACCGATGCATGACACCCTCCTCCTATGCGGGCAAGCGCATACGCATCTGTCAGCGGAACCTCGAGAACTTCGAAGAAGCAGACGTGTTCGACACCCAGTCGTTTGTGGGCGGCTGTGTCCACTGCCATAGCTTCATAGGCCACAGGCCTGACCAAATCCTCATCGGCGTGCGCAGCCCCTCCCTTCCCAGCGTCACTCTGTATGGACATGAGGGTCGGGTCGATAAGATCGGCACGAAGTTCGGCTACACAGCCTGGCACCCCAGCGGCAAGATCGTGGCCTACTCCGTTAACGATGTCCGACAGTTTTTTCACAACGTCCAAACAGAAATCCATGATGTGGTCGATCTCGATTCGGCGATCTTCTACTATGATATCGAAGAAGCCAAGATCAAGACCGCGCCGGCCTTGGCTGACAAGAAACGGCTGGAAACCTATCCCGCCTGGACGCCGGATGGCAAGTTTCTGTATTTCTGTAGCTCGCCGTTGTTATGGACGGGCACGGAGACATTCCCGCCCGAGCGATACCGAGAAGTCAAATACGATTTGAGGCGCATCCGCTATGATATCGAAACCGACCGCTGGGGCACCTTGGAAACAGTATTGAGCGCGGACGATACGGGCCTGAGCATTCTGCTGCCACGTGTTTCACCGGATGGCAGGTTCCTGCTGTTTTGCATGGCCGAGTACGGCTGTTTTCCGATCTATCAGCCGACCAGCGACCTCTATCTCATGGACATCGAGACCGGGGCGTATCGCAAGGCGCCGATCAACAGCGAATACGCGGAGGCATGGCATAGCTGGTCGAGCAACAGCCGCTGGATCGTATTCAGCAGCAAGAGAGCGGGGGGCGTATTCACCCGGATCCTCATCAGCCACGTCGATACCAACGGTCAACTCAGTAAGCCATTTCTTTCGCCACAAAAGTCACCCTTGTTTTACGATTCGTGTTACTATGTCTACAATATGCCGGAGCTGATTGCCGGGTCTGTACCGGTGGACACGAAAACGCTGGTCCGAGCTATCCTCGGTTCTACACAGATACACGTTGATTCGGTCACCGGAGCAATCCTGACGCCCGGTAGCACAGAGATCCAGTGAACAGGCCAGGCAAGAGTGCAGTAATCGCATATGGTGTACGAACTCATCCGGGCTTGACGCGGGCAATTTCATGGTGAGGTCTTTCGAATCGATGGTAAGAATGAGTTAATGACCGCGTGGATCATTTGTCATCGATCGCGGAACGCTGCTTGGATCGAACCGTAAGGATGCAGAGATTGCACGGCGAGGCCCACTGCCTCCGCAAGACCGTTTGTGGCCGCCATGTCCGGCAGCTTTGCGATGGCAGCCATCCCTCCCATTCACAGATGAAATGCTTGGAGAAGATTGTCAATCCGGTCAAGCGTTCCCACGGCAATAGCTTAAAGACCACCTTTTTCATAAGCTGAAAAACACCTTGGTTTCCAGGTGACATCCTGGTCGAGTAGACGTAATATAGCTCTCTCATTTAGGCATGCTTTGTATTCCCGGTTT
>JACNGQ010000301.1 GCA_014384025.1 Planctomycetota bacterium
GAAGGAGAGACGCCGAAAATGAACTCCGAGGCTTATCTTCATGCCATTCGGGGGGTGGGCGCTAATTTTGGATTGACCGGAGTGTGGATTTTGGTTATTATAAAGAGGGCAATCTGAGGAGAGATGGATATTTGCAGCTTTTTATATTTGAAGGTAACGGTATGGTAGATCCCGGTTTATACGAGCTTGTGGAGAAGATTTTATGGGCGGTGAGTTTTATCACTATCGGTGGGACGCTGGCAGTGATGTTTTTTTTGGTATTTGCCCAGAGTATCTTGGGCTCAAAGACGATACATTCACAGCTTGAGCTGCTTCTCAGGCAAAACAGGCAGATTTGTGAGCAGTTGAAACAAATTGCTCAACATCTGGAAAAAGAGGACAATAAGCCCAAAAAACCAGAGAAGTAATTAATTCAGCGTATTTAGCAGATCAAGTCATCAGGCATCAATCATCTACGGAATCCAGGCAGAGTCATCTTTGATGAAAACAATTTATTCCAGCAATTTCCGCCCGTAAATTTCTTCTATTTTATCTTCCCCGTCAGATAAACTTTGTTATCTCACAGGATAAACTCTGAAAGATATAGTCCACTAATATCTCAGGAGCTAAATAGTAGCCCGAGATGTGTACAAAGTATGCTGGGGCCGATAATAATAGTGGGATTTAAAAAATTTATACGATTTTTTTGCTTATCTATATAGATAAGTTATATTTTACATATGTGGAGGGGATTATATAGATCAAGTCATTCGACCTTCATAACATAACAGGCATAATACTCTTTCCTTCACTAAGGGAGGCAGGTGGGCTCAACCAGGGCTTTTGTAAGCAACTGGGGGGCGCCTGTCTCCCGGTTTTTTTGCTGAGAGAAAAATCCTTACCGTAATGCAGTATCAAGTAATACTACGGAACAAGTTCATAGGAAAGGAAAATTCCTGACTAAGCTACGCGGCGAGCCCGGGCAGGGCGGTAGTAGCTGATTATCGGCTGTTGGTAATTTGTTAAAAAATTGTCCCCTTGTCTTTAATGAGTTTATCCAATTTTTTTAGCAGATTTGTTTTGGGGGAGTGTATGGTTTTGAAGGTTGTCTTTTGTTCGGTTTCGATATTTGCCCGGGTGTGTGATTGGGTATTTTGCTTTAGCTGGGCTTTGAGTTTTGATATTGCATCTGCCGCATCAGCTTTTGCTTTTGCGATTTCCTCGGCAGCTTCGGCTTTGATTTTAGCTGTCTGACCGTTATGAGATTTAATCACCTGCTGCATCTGGTCTTCAAAGATTGCTTTTTCATGGGCATAGTCTTCGGCTTTCTTTTGTGCCTCAATTCTCAATTTGGCTTCGGCGGCCGCTTTGGTCTGTGCTTTTGCACTTTGCTCGGCCTGCTCTGTTGCGTTAGCTTCTATTTTGCATCTTTCTTCGATTTCAGCCTTTAGTTTTTCTTCTATCCGCTCTTTTGCTTCGGCATAGGATTTTGTTCTTTCTTCAATCCGTATCAGTTCTTCAGCGTGAGCTTTTGTAATTTCCTCGATATCAAATTTCGCTTGTTTTTGAGTTTCAATTCTTGCCTGTATTTCGGCTTCGGCTTTGATCTCGGCTTCGATTCTTGCTTTTGCTTCGGATTCGGCCTTAGCGCGGGCTTTGGCTGTTGCAAGGGCTTGTATTCTTGCTTTTTCTTCGGCTCTTTCTTTCTCTTCGGTTTCGGCTTTTAATTTAGCTTCGGCTTTGTATCTTGCCTTGATTGCGTCCTTTAGTTTTTTCTCTGCTTCGGTTTTGGCCTGCTCATGGGAGGTTGTTTTTTCTTTGGCTTTAGTCAGTGCTTCACTGTACAGCCGGGCCTCTTCTTCGGCTTTGGAAATTGACTGGGTTTTTGCATCGAGTCTTTGCAGGGCTTCTGATTCGCTGATGTTCTGTTCTCCGGGTTTGAAGAATAACGGTCTGGCGAACTGGATTACAACCCGATTTACGAGATTAGTGAGGTTATCAACGCGAGAGACACGTCCGATGCGATTGAAAAATACCGTATCGAAGGAATCGGTCGAGTCGAAGTAAGGGACACCAAATTCAACGGTTATCAATTGGTCCGGGCGGGGACATTTTTTATCGGCGTGGCAAAGAAAGGCCAGATTCCAACTGCAAACATCAACTACCTGGCCCGGAGAGGGTTTTTCCTTCACGCTCCTGGCGAAGCTGACAGGCCAGCGATAACACAGCCTTTGCTCTTCTCTTTGATTGACTGCTATTTCCATTGCCAATGCCACAAAATCCTTTTTGCGTAATTTATTAGAAAAATACATATATTTTCTATCTTAGTCAAGAGATTTTTTTAGGATATCCAATTGGTGTGATTCGGGTATTCAGGTTAAAAATTATTACTTTAACATCCTGATTATTTAGGAATGACAAGCTGCATATCGGGTTTTAGGTCATAAAGAATTGCATTTGCAAAAGTGGGAGATTATAATAACGAAAGAGCACCTATGCATAGACGGACGAAGCGGAAAAGTTTACTAATAATAGAGGAGGCAGGAAAATGAATAACAGGTTATATTTAAATCTTATTATAGCTTTGGTCGTGTTTGGGGTGCCGGGTTTGGCGTTTGGGTGGGGGGCAGCTACTCACGCTTATATTGCCAAGGAATTGGGGCATGAGCCGGGCGTTATGAACCTGCAGGAGATGTATGGCGCAGTTGTGCCGGATATGTTTAATTTAATGTACGGCTATCAACATCAGGATTTCTTATGGAACAAGACACATTATGAGTTTATGAAGGTGGTCGATGAGGGAAAGCTTGACGAAAGCAGGGCGTTCGGATACGGATTTGCGAGCCATAATGAGGAATGGGGGGCAGACCATACGGCACATATTAATTCTGTCGGCATCAAATCAGGAGAGGGTTATGTCGTAACGAAAAAGAAGATATTGTCGCCTCAATTAAAACTGGGTATGACGTTGTTTTTGAACTCAAAAGGCATTGCTTACACGCCCGAATTACTTGAGGAATTGTCTTTGACGATTGCGGACAGTGCCGTAGAAAGTGCGGTCGATTTGTTGGTGAGCCAAAATGAAGATACGCAAATAGGGACGCGGATGCTGGCGGCCGCGAAATTGAGAAGCCCATTCGTCCCAATGTTAATCAGCAGTGCGTATGCGAAAGATTTGGCCGGGGAAACCGGGATAATAGCTGAAGAAGCGATCCTCTTAATAGTTGAAACTGAGACGCAATTCAAAGAATATATGGAACTTTACGGCGGAATGTTGACTCAGCAAAACGTAGTGGATTTGATGGCCGAGCAGGGGGCACAAATAGCTGAGCGAATGTTGGAAGAGCGGTACGGAATTATTGTTGAAGTGCCGACAGAATTAATGAAAACAGGCTTGCTTTCTGCTGTTGATGTGGTTAAAAATGATTACTATGAAGAGCTGGCGGCAACGCTTGATTATGTCGCGGGGCAGCTCGGGAGCCATGGAATAGAGAGTCAGCTAGCGGCCGATTGAGATTGAAGAGGAAAAAGATTGTATGCCGGGTCTGTCGAGATGCTTTTTTGGGGAAATATTCCTATCTGTGCGGCTGGATTATACTTTTTAGTTTAAATCAAGGAAATTTATCAAACGAATATTTGTCTTTTAAGAAAATGTGTGGTAGAATCCCGGGTCTTGATAAAAACCGGTATCGAAGAGATCGGCGTGTTTTGCTATGGATGGTTTAATCTATGGATGTAAAAAAATGAAGCAATGCAGTAAATGTAAAAAACGTAAAGACGAGAATGAGTTTGGCAAGAATCGTACCCGCGCGGACGGGCTGAGGATTTGGTGCAGGGAATGTGAGTCTGAATATGCGAGAGAACGTTACGAAAAAAAAAGAGGTTCTGTGAAAAAATACAACAACTACAAAGACCTTCATCGTGTTGCCGGAGGTGTTAAGCAGAAGCGGTGCGGCAGGTGTAAAAAGTGGAAGGCCGAGAACCAATATTACCAACATAGCAGACATAAAGACGGATTAGCTGTCTGGTGCAAGGAATGTGCAAATACAGCAACCAATAGTTGTCGAAGACGGCGTGCCGTTAAGAGTTGACAGAAAAGCAGGTTTTCATTCCATCATTTCATTTGCAGACGCTCATTAAAGAGTGTCTAAAAAATGCGAAATTAGTTGTTTATTAAGCGTTGTGGATAAGCAGCAGGATTATTAGTTAAATACAAAATTGCCGGCAAGCCCTTCTTTGCCTGAAGCCGGAATTTTGTTAAAAATCCCTCAAGAAAACCAATCGATGCGACACCAGATGACGCATTTGAGGGCACCTTCCCCGTTTTCCATATAAAAAAAGCTCAAAAATGGCAATTTTTAGTCAAAATTCCTGTTACCGGCTTTGATTTTAGTGCCTTTAATAGATAGAGAATAAGTCTCGAATGTATATGTTTTTACATTAAGTATTTAAGGAGAAGTATTATGGCAACGCTAAAATATCACAAAAACGTTAAAATTGTTGTTGGAACGTTGTTTTTGGCCCTAATACTGACTATTGAGCCGGTTTTGGCTGAGAAGGCATCCAGCAAAAGCAGTGAATCGCGCGGGAGCAGTTCCAGAAGTCAACAAGTTTCAAGGCCTTCCTCTTCCTCCAGAAGCCGGCAACCTTCAGCTAACAGATCAAGCTCCTCCAGGACTACTACCTCGTCGCGGTCCGTTAGCAGGGCTCCAACCAGGACGACTACGCCAAGGGCTTCAACAAGTAGGAGCAGTATCTCTTTGCGAAGCAGCTCTCCGGGGAGTAGTTCAATGCGAAGCAGTTCTCCGCGAAGTTCCGGTTCGAGCAGAACTACCAATAGAGTAAACGTCCGTATACCCAGCAGGGGGAGTACCAGCAATCAATCCAGTCGAACATCAGTCAGCCGGCCTGTTACTATACGGTCGGGAGTTACCTCCAGCGCCCGCAGCCCATCCGGCAGTATGAACAGTCGTATAAGCTCTGACAGGGCATCTCGCATCGATAGTTCCATCAGTACAAGGACGCCGAGTTCTCGCAGTACACAGCCGCAAGCCGGCAGTTCGAGCGGTCGTATAAGCTCAGGCAGGTCATCGCGCATCGGCAGCTCAATCAGCACAAGGACGCCGAGTGCTCGCAGTACACAACAGCCGCAGGCCGGCAGTTCGAGCGGTCGTATAAGCTATGACAGGTCATCTCGCATCGGTAGTTCCATCAGCACAAGGACGCCGAGTTCTCGCAGTACACAACAGCCACAGGCCGGTAGTTCGAGCGGTCGTATAAGCTCTGACAGGTCATCTCGCATCGGCAGCTCAATCAGTACAAGGACGCCGAGTTCGCGAGTTACACGACCACAAGACGGCAGTTCAGGCAGTCGTATAAGCTCCAGCAGGTCTTCGTCTATCGGCAGTTCAATCAGGGACAGAACAAGTTCTGTTCCCACTTCTACGGGAAGACCTGATCGCAGCAGCAGGCTGGGAACCGGTAGTAGCAGAATCTCTGGAGACAGGAGCGGCCGTGATTCCAGAGAAGGCGGATTCTCCCGAGGCTCTCGAGACGGACGTGTAACTAATGAATCTGAAAGGAGGCTTGGAGTAAGCCGACAGAGCAAAAGCACGAACACAAGGGGCTTTAGCAGGTTATCGCCCAGTTCAAGGATAAGAAAAGTTGTTCCGGAAAAGCGAACAACTGTTATAGATACTGTGGTTTTACACGATGCTAATCATGGAGACAGGACTGCTCAGTACAGTTACAGACTGGGAAGTTTTTCACGTGGATTTGCACATGTAAGATATCACGACCGTCCGAATATAATAAGTCATGACTATCACCATGACCACTCGTATATAGACTGGCGTAACCGGTTATGCAGCAGATCAATCTGGCCAAGGTATCGTCATATGCTGTATTACAGCTTCGGTCCCTGGTCCACGTTCAGATATATCTATCCCTATTATCACCGGAAATATATCTTCGTCAGCCTTGGAGGTTACTGGCCGCTAAGTTACAATTACAGACGTTATTACTGGTACGGCTACCATCCATATGCCTGGTACGGTTATTACCCGATTGCCCGTGAAGTGCAGGGCGACACGCATAACTACTACACCTACAACTATTACAACGATGACAATGCTGTGGTATCTGTATCGGGGCAGGAGGTAGATGGTATTGTGCCTGTTGACCATAACACTTTTGCCGATGTCCGCGAGAAGTTAGCGCAGCAGGCGGCTGAAGAACCGGGTGAGGTGACGCTGGCGGACAGATACTTCGAAGATGCCGTCAAGGCCTTTGAGGTTGACAATTACGATATGGCTATTGAAAAGTTCGGCGAAGCGATGGCGCTTGCACCTGATGATATAATAGTTCCGTTTGCCTACTCTCAGGCGCTTTTTGCTCGTGAACAATATTCAGAAGCGGCTGAGGTTCTTCGCAGTACCCTGGCGAATATTACACCTGACAAGGAAGGCGTTTTTTATCCACGCGGATTGTATTCTGATGACGATGTGCTGTTCGAGCAAATTAATCTGCTTGCTGAAAGAGCGGAGCTTTACAGCTTTGATGCAGACCTTCAGCTTCTTTTGGGTTATCAACTGCTTGGTATCGGCAAGCTTGATGAGGCCGTCGGGCCCCTGCAGTATGCCAGCCTTGATATGGAAAATGCTGTAGCTGCAACAACTCTGCTTAACACCCTGGAAAAAGTCAGGGCCGAAAACAGTACGGTTGAAAATGTTAACCCGTAAATATTATGGCGCAAAGTAAAGCGATGAAAATCAGATACTTTACAACATCTATAGAGGTTATTGTTTTAGTAGGTATTCTGGTGTCTGTCGGTCAGGCCGGCAACTGGGCTGAATTTGCTATCTGGCCGGCAACCGATGAACAGCAGGCGCCTGACATCTGGGGTAATATTGTAGTATGGCAGCAATTCGTTACCGAATATGGAGACTATGATATTTATATTGCAGATATAAACAATCCGGGTGAGCCGGCAGCCTTTGTCATTGGTGATGCAAACGACCAGACAAATCCGGCTGTTTATGAAGATATCGTAGTGTGGCAGGATTATGTTGTATGGGAGGGCTCTGCAGACTGGGATATTCGTGCGGCGGATATTAACGATTTGGATGAGCCACAGATTTTTGCAATTACAGATATCGCTGATAATAATGAATGCAATCCCGCAATTCACGGTAATACGGTTGTTTGGGAAGACGGCCAGGCCGGTGATTTGAATATTTTCGGCGCCGACATTACCGACCTGGGTAATCCGGCGGAATTTCAAATCGCCGCATTCGAGCATGACCAGCAGTCGCCTTCCATATACAGGACAACCGTTGTCTGGCAGGACAACTTCTTCGGCGACTGGGACATTTATGCCGCTGATATATGGCAAAGGAACAAACCAGTGGATGCTGCTGTCTCGTATATTGAAAAGGACCAGCAAAGCCCGGCGATCTGGGGTAATATAGTCGTCTGGCAGGACAACTTTTTTGGTGACTGGGATATTTATGCTGCCGATATTTCCGACTTCGAGATGCTCCGTCAGGCCGATCCCAATAATATTATTGAGTTTGCAGTTGCAGCAAATGAATTTTCTCAGACGAATCCGGATATTGACGGCAACATAATCGTCTGGCAGGACAACCGAAATAACAACTGGGACATATTCGGCTATAACCTTACGACGCGGAAGGAATTTCAAATCACCGATGATTCTCACGACCAGACCAATCCCGCCATTAGCGGCAGCGTGGTGGTTTGGCAGGACAACCGCAATGGAAATTCGGAAATTTATGCAGCGGTACTCGATGGGCCCGAGGTTGCCTGGTGTACATCCGGAATGGCCGGTGATATTAACCGTGACTGTATAATAGATTTTGAAGACTTTGCCTTAATGGCCTCTCAGTGGCTGGAATGTTACCTCGAACCGGCCCAGGCCTGCCGGTAATAGATTAACAACGCATTTAGGAACGGATATAATTGATTTTAAGGAGATGTAAAATGGAAAAGAAACTGACGACAATTTTAGCAGCAGCGGTTTTGGGTTTTGGTTTGTTGTTCTTCGTCGGTTGCCAGAGTGATGCTCAGTTCGGCAGCGCTGTCGGCGCTTTGGCCGGTGCGGGTATCGGCCAGTTGGCCGGCGGTGACAGCGAGGCGACTTTAATCGGGGCAGCCGTGGGAGGAGCGGCTGGCTATATGTTCGGAAACGAAAGCGATAAGGCAAGGGAACAGGCCGAAAGGGCCTATATGCGTCAGGAAATGAGAACTGTTGCGGTTAATATTACCAACAGTAACGGTTCTATAAGTCAGGTACGGCTGAAAAAACACGGGGTCGGTTATGTAGGCACCAGAGGTGAGTATTATCGCCAGTTGCCGACCGAAGATCAGTTAAGACCTGTATACGGATTTTAACAGCCGCCGGACGATTCGTGCGTTTGGATTATAGCCGATTCAAGTGACCGCTTTGTCCCTGTTATGCTTTTTAATAACTTGATAGTTGATGAACTTTTGAGCTTGATATATAATTGCTCACTTTAGCGGTCAGGTTGGTCTCTGTTAAAGACAGGGAGAAAGTTTTTATAGCAGAGCAGTTTTAGTGTAACGGGGGATACGAAGAAATAAACTTGGAAGCAAGAGACTTT
>JACNGQ010000302.1 GCA_014384025.1 Planctomycetota bacterium
AACGTGCCGAACGTTACCGCTCGGCCTCTGAGTTTGCGGATGATGTCGAGAATTACTTGAATGGTGCTCCACTGATAGCCGGACCACCGAGCACTGTATATCGGCTGAAGAAGCTTGTCCGTCGCAACCGGGCATTGGTAACAGGCATCACAGCCATTTTGGCTGTACTTGTAGGTGGAATCGTTGTCTCGATGCTCTTTGCTATCAAGGCAGACCGCGCCCGAACTGAGTCACAGAGTATCGCGGACTTTCTTAGAACCGGAGTTCTGGGAACTGTGGCTGACGCCAAGGTAGGTGAAGCAACTATCAGCTATGTTCTCGATGCAGCTTCGAAGAACCTCGAGGGCAAGTTCAATGACCGGCCGCTCATTGAAGCAGCGATCCACGAGACCTTGGGCGAGACCTACCGCATGCTTGCAGAGTCAACGAAGGCGGAGAAGCATTGGTTACGTGCGCTGCAGATATATCGTCAGCACTATGGCCAGGAGCATCCTGCTACGCTCAAGGCAAAGGGCGGTCTTTACTGGGTTTACGATGACCAAGAGCGGCACTACGACGCCGAACGTTTGCGGATAGAGATGCTACAGATCGGACCAGACATAGACGATGAGCCACATGCGGGTAACATGGGGGCTCTTGCTCACACATATCATCACCTTGGCAAATACCAGGAAGCAGAATCCTTATACAACAAGATATTAGAGATAATCCGGCGTGAGCGGGGAGAAGATTACATTCACTTCTATCCTTTCGTTGCGGGCAATCTTGCGCGTGTGTACGCGGACCAAGGCCGATACGAAGAGGCAGAGCAGTTATTTCGCAAGATGCTGGAGACTATGGAGTGGGATACTGAGTCTCGCTGGAGTCTGGTGTACACCGCAGACCTGGCCAACATGTATAGAGATCAGGGCCGCTATGGGCAAGCAGAGTCACTGCTTGTCAAGACATTGGCGATAGAACGCCGGGTGTTGGGTGACGGGCACAAGCTCACGCTGCAGATCATGTATGCCCTTGGCCGAGTTTATACGGCTCAGAAGCTTTATGAGGAAGCAAAAGTTTTACTCAACGAAGGACTAAAGCTCGGACGTCACAAATTGCGAGAAGGGCACCCCGCGATACTCCGTTTTGTGAACGCTCTTGCTGTTGTACACACGAAACAGAAGAATTATGCTGAAGCCGAGCCATTCTTTTTCGAGGCATTAAAAGGCAGACAGCAAGAGTTGGGCACCGACCATCCTGAGACGTTGGATACCAAGAACGACTTGGCTGTGCTATACAAAGAAAAAGGTGATTACAATAAAGCAGAACCATTATTTCTCGAAGCAGTTGAAGGCCGCCGCCTTAAACTAGGTGACACTCACCCACACACACAGGAGTCACTTAATAATTTAACCGACCTCTACGAAGCCTGGAATATACCGAAAAAGGCTGAAGAATGGCGGGCAAAACTACCACAAACAGAAGCTGTGGACGAGTGACATGACAGAACGCAAAGTCACCTCTTTCAGGAGCTGCAAAACACCCTGATTTTCAGGTGACATTATGACACCATTTTGACACCACAAATGCCAATTTTGCTTACATCGAGTCCGAATAAATGTCATTTTTTTGCGAAAATATGAATATTTTATAAAAATTTCAGTGTAACATCGGATTAAGTATCCGGATGAAAAGAAATGTATCAATGTTAACAGCAAACGCTATGAGCAGCCCCCGAGTATCCTCTGCCATTGTTCTAAATCAAGTGGGGCCTATACTGAATCAATCAGTATAAGCCCCAAGTTAATACAAATTTGCAATATCAACTATGCAATCTTAGCTGCCGGTTCCGGCTTAGGGTGCCGGTCTATAGAGACGAATATCATCGAAGAACATTTTACCTGAGGCACCAGCCTGGGGATTGACTTTGTCGCCAAAGCCGATAGAAATGCTGTTAATATCAGTCAGATCTACGCCCTGGTCGCTGAAGTCTTTCAGGTCGATATTCCATTCCGTCCAAGAGGAGATCAAAGTTGCATTGGTATCCTCGTGACTAACCGTTGCTGTAGTGCCGTTGTTATTTGCGATGGTTACATACATCGGCTCAGCTTCGTTGCTGAGCATCCCGATGTCCTGGTCGGTCCATGGACCCGTCCCATCGCTCGTAAGGTTGGAGAACACGGCTTCACATACTACACCGGAGTTGTGGCTGGTTACCGCCAGGCCGATATACATCGGAGTATTCATGTTGATAGCAGAAAAACCCAACTGTGTCCACGAGCTGCCATCGGCCGAATAAAAGGCCCTGACGAGCCCGCCGATTGTACGCTCTATTTTTACCCACTGGGGTGCGGTAATATCGGCTTGAGCGTCGCTGGCGGTATCGTCCGCCGTGCGGCGTCCAAACCAAACTCCGTTGCCAGGCGTGACAGCCACCATTGCGAACACCGAGTCCGGATCGAGCGAATCGCGAATCATAATGCCGGCCTTGGCCCAGTCGTTTGTGTTCTCCACGCTCTCGACTTTTGCTATAATCTCACCGGCGCCGGATAGCTCCTGCCAGGCGAAATGGAACTGGTCGGATTTGTCCCAGATATCCGCTCCACCTCCAGTTATCGTGTAAGTGCCGATTGGCTCCTCTACGAAACCACCCATATATGCCGAATGACCTCTGAACCATAGCGACAGTGTATTGAATCCTTGTTCTGTCCAGTCCCTGGTTTCGGTCAGTGTCTTTGTTGCTTCTGAATACTTCATGTATCCTTGTTTGTTATTATTGTACGAATACGGCATCGACTGACGACCGTCATGAACGATAAGCTCCTCAGTGAAAGAGTCTGTGCTGCCATCGCCTATCTCTGAGCCAGTACCGTTACCCGGTTTATAAAGAGCAGCTCCCGGCTCGCCATAGCCAAATCCATCGTGCCATGCGAACCATATCTGGTTGTCGTCTGCATCATAGTCTTCAAAATCATCCAAAGTAAGAAACGCGGCGATTGTAAAGCTCCACACCTTGCCTTTTATGACGGTTGCATTGTCGGCTTCGACCTCATCGATCCGCCAGTAGTAACTCTGACCTAATTCGAGAGTCTCCGGTACAGTATAAATAATATTATTCTGCCGGCCGCGGTATATACCCGTTGCATCTGAAGTGTCGGCATTTTTTACATCCGAAAAACTGGATCCGAAATAAACATCGTGCCGGACAGCCGTTTCTCCCGCTCTCCAGCTCAGATGGATCGCTTCTTCCCGGTCCACAGTCGAATCATCTCTTGGACTCGGACCCCATGCAGCTCTAGGATCAACGGTTCCACCGATCATATAATTTATAGCGTTGCGGAATATTTTTTCACCTTCGGCTGTGAAGTTCCACGCTCCCCATGGAGTAGGAGGAGGCCCGTCGGATTCTCTTGTGCCGGCGAACAACATCAGACGCTTATCGGCAGGAATCTGACCGGCGCCATCGTAGAACTCGACACCGGGTTCCCATTCGGCAATCCAGGGCAGCTCGGTACCTACCTCCCTGGCAAGCAGTGTGCCGTTGCCCACATTGTCGGCGTCTATGGATGAGGTGTGACCCGAACCTATGTTCGGATCCACAACCTGAACCAGGTTGTCCTCACTGAGCGTCACGTTGGCAAATATAGGATGGCCGGGCTCTACGACTTTCAGCGTAGGAGCACCACCAAAGTTGATCTGAGAACTGGAATTGATCCACTTCCAACGGTTGCTTCTGGCTATTAACGCCTGCATTAATATCAGCGGCGTCGTAGCGGAATTCCACTGGGTTGGCTCTTCGTCCTCGTCATATCGGGCGCTGTTACTGGTGCGACTAACAATTATCAGGTCGGCGGCGTTAAGGTCATCTATCTTGCCGGCATCAAGCTCCATCCAATGATCATGCCGGACATCAACCGAGTGTCCTTCAGACTCAAGCCAATCCACCAATCCCTGGTCATCCTGGACACCATCCTGGTCATAGTCATGGGCTTCATTCACTACGATAATATGACCTGTTTTGACCGTTCCTAGCGCGTAGTTGACCGCCGCTTCTAAAAACATATAGGCATTCTCATTCCATACGGGATATGAGCGCTCGTCAAAACTGAAACAGATACGTATATCCGCCGCTACAGCGGGACTACCATCCGATGGAGCTACGGGCAGTGTAGCACCTTTTTCGTAGATATATATGACGTCATATGTCTGCCCGTCAACCAGAGCAGCAGTGGCAATTACTGTTGCATCGTTGCCTGCTATACCTTTACCGAATCGGGCATCGCCGAGAGCACCGGTAAGATTGGTTAGAACGGTAACTGTACCGCTGAGACCCGCAGCCAGGGGGTGTTCCGGTCCGACAATCTCTATATCCGTGGTAGTTACCTCATCACCCCCACCGCTATCAAGCGTCAAACCCATCTCGTCCCAGGCCCAGGGCTCGGTTATGATCATTGGCGTTTCAATCTCGGTGATTTTTTCCCTGATTCCGCTGGAATTGACCGATTCGGAAATAAAGACCAAATCCGCTTCAGCGGCGGCAATCTCCATATCCGCTTCGCTCTCATCGTCGTCAAAATAGGTCACCGTGTGTCCGAGTCCTTCCATGAAAACCTTGAGCACATCGTCAACCCCACCCGGATCGGCCGCGTCGTCCATCGCCGAGATGAACAGGATATTGCCCCCCATGACCGCCGTGTTGGAAAAACTCAGTGCTAATGCCAGGCAGATTAAGATTCCTGCGAATTTTTTTTCAAACATAATGTTTCCTCCAAACAAAAGTTATTGTTTCCAAAGTGAAAAATTCCGAAAAGAACGATACGACAGAGAATAAAAAGAAATTAATCTGCTTGATTTAATGATGCCTCCTTCATTCAAAAGCCCAAATTGCCTTGAAAATCTGGTCGGTGGGATAAAAGTCCGTTAAAAGGCTGAAATCCACAAATCTCAACCATTTATTTTGTACCATAATGACCACTCTCGCGTCAAGAAAAATCTACATTCTCGATTACCCGTTTTGGCACATTATATGCAGAAAACCTCCTTATGGGCATGCTGAGATACCCATCCTTGATGGATATGACAAACCTCTCCGCATATCTGAAGCTGAGTTGTCTATTCATCAAGAAACTTAAATTCAACTAAAATCGGCTTATGGTCTGATGGATAGAGGCCGTCAACATTGTAATCAATTTTCTCATAGCTGAGGACTTTGACATTTCCCTTGTATAAGATCCAGTCAATTCCCTGGCCTGGCTGTGCACTGTCTTTCAAAAGTAGAGGATTATCTGATTTTCCATTTCCGACAAATGTTCTGTGCACTTCACCTCCCGGTCTTGCATTGAAATCGCCCACCAGAAAAACAGGCCGGTCTTTTGTCCATTCGCCGAACCGGTTGAAGGCATTGATTCTCTCCAAGATGAGTTTGGCACTGTTCAGTTTTGCCAGGTTATAGCCGCTCCTGGACGTGAAGAAGTGTGTATTGAATACGTAAAATTCCCGGGTGTTTTTCCAATGGCCCCTGTAGTCCTGCGGGTATGGACTGGTTTTCCCATCAGCCGGGCGATTTATAACGGCAAGGCGTGCCCAAGTTACAATTCTTGGATTGATCTCTGGTCCACTGCCAAGTATTTCCGGTGTTTCAGACAGCTGAAAAGTCGCCATCTCCCGGAGGCGAAACTTGTCACGCCTGAAGAATATAGCCATGTGTTCGTCATCATCACCACCCTTGCGGCCCTCTCCGACAACCACGTATTCAGTCAGTTTGTCCATCAGGAAATCAATCTGATCCTTCAGTCCTTCCTGCGTTCCAATTATGTCCGGACTGTATTTTTTAATCATATCAACTTGCCAGTTGCGACGAAACGACCATGAAGGCTTAAAAGTGGGGCTGGCAAACTTCAGATTATAGGTCATCACTTTAATCGTCAGCCTCCCTGTCTCCTGCTCCCTATCCCCCTGTGCATCTCCAGTAGCACATAAAGCCAAACTTAACCAAATCATTATGTGTATTACTTTACGTTTTTTAGAATGCTTCATTTCAAGGTCCTTTCTGTTTAGTCGCAAAAGGTGAATCAGAACAGATTCTGCAGAATGGAAATTTCTCATTCAAACACTTGCAGAATAGATTTCTCACCGTTCGGAATCAATACAAGAACTACCTTGCATTCTACCACAAACCGTGATTTTTTGAAACAGAGCAAAGTCCTACTATAAAATCTTAACTGAGGTTATGGCCATAGTTCCTCAACAAGCCACGACTCCATTAAGATGGCACGGTCCTCGGCGTCAACTACTCCATCCTCGTTCAGGTCGGTACGCAGAGGATTAAATACTGATATATCAAATTCCATGTCATCAGTAAGCAGGAACGCGTCTATCTTAGCTCCATCTTCCCTGTAGGTGATTTCCACAGTATAAGACCCGGCTTCCATCGTGAAGAGCACTGTTTTGTCGGCATCGTCCATGCTCCGGACAGGAGTCCACATCCATTCGCTGCTATTCACTACTCCCCATCTTACCCAGCCGGTGTCGTTATTCCTGTTGGTGGCAGCCCCCTGAATTCGGAGCCAGAAGGAATCGTCCTTGCCGTCTGGGCAGAGCGTCCGACCAAGGAGCTGGTAGACACCACCCGAGACATAGATATCATAAGTGGCGGCTTGGTCTTCGCTGGGACCGCCGCTACTACCGGGCCGACACTCCATATACTGTCCGCCGGAGGCTTCAGGGTCGTCCCAAATCATCATGGGTTCGGCTATCGTATCGGCTGACTCTACTTCACGATAAACTTCGACAACATCTTCAGGACGTACTGATTCACTACCCAGCTCACTTTCTAATATCGCAAGGTCTAACTCGTCAACAACACAGTCACCATTGAAATCGCACTTGGGTTGAGCGATTTCAGGCCTGCATCTGGGTATATACACTCGGATATCATCAAGATACAAAGTACCCTCACCTCCAGTTTGAGGGTTATCCTTGTTACCCACACCGATGCACATCTTCTTGATAGCGGCCGGATTTAGTCCCGCATCACTTAACTCACTCAGTAAAATGTTCCACTCCTGCCAACCGTCTAATTGAGCAGCGGCCGGGTCATCGTGAGTGATGATCTTTACTGCATCTGCGCTGTCTACAATCAAAATGTACAATGGCTCAGCCGAGTTAGCCGGGTTACCTTCGAACCATAAGGTCAATGATTTAAGATTATTCGCCGTCCAATCTTGGGGCGTCTCCCACTCACGCTGGACCTCTGATATACCCGCTACACTGTTGTTGTACATAAACGGTGCTGACTTCCCGCCGCCATGAACGACATCAGATTCAAGAGACCAGCCTGTAAAATAGCCCATTGTTGAGCCGTTTTCTGTAGGATTGTCTAATCCGTCTAACCAGGTATAATATACAAGGTTGCTGCCCTCTTCCCCTTCCACAATGTCATTGTAGGACTCGAAGTCGTCCACGACAATAAAGTTGGCAACGGTAAAGCCCCACACATCGCCTTTCCACGGACTGCCTGGCTGGGCATCATTGACCTCGTCGATACGCCAGTAGTAAGTCTCACCCCATTCAAGAGGTTCAGGAAATGTATAGCTGCCAACAGCCTGCCGGCCTTGATAAATGTCTGAGCTGGTCACCTCTGCGGACATAACCTCGGAAGGACTCGTGCCAATGTACAGTTCATGCTGGGCTCCATCAATACCACTTCTCCACGTCAGAGCTGGATTGTCCGACACGTTTTTAGCCCCATTACACGGGTAAGGAAGCGTTGCATATAACTCTAACGGTATCAGCTCCCTTATCTCGTCTTGCGTCAGAATATGGTTATAAATTCGGATATCGTCGATAGAGCCTATGTAACTACCCCCGACGGGTCCCACCCCCTGGCCAATCCGTATTATATGTCCCTCCGCATCGTCGCCGGAGTCGAAATCACCCCTGGTAGCCATCAGCTCTGCATCCACATAGAAATTCCATAAGTCATAGGAATCTTTATAGTCATGCTCTTGTGAAAATACTACATGATGCCACTCACCGTCCCTTATGAAGGTCGGACTAGTCAGAGCGCCAACCCAGCCCTGGTACATATCCCATTGACCCGCAGAATTTATACCGAATACTCTGTCTTGCGATGAGTGTACCGTAGGATCCAGTTTACCTATAGCACTCATAGCAAAAACTCCAACAGCCGACGATTTGAGCCACAGGGCTATCGTAACATCCGCACCGCCGATTTCAATCTCCTTCGGACCGGCAACATCTATGTACCCGGTACCGTCCAGCTCAACACAGCCGCCGAGCTTTCCCTCTGCCCATACTACACCTTCTTCAGTTAAGGTGCCAGCATGCCCATTGCCTGTGACATCTTGAGCAACTTTTCCTGAGCCCTCATCCAAGGGTAAGTGCGCTACCAGGTCCGCCGAGGCGTTGCCCACTATGCTCAGCAACAAAACAGAATAAACCAGAATAATTAATTTTCTACACATAATAATCCTCCTTCAAAAAAGTTAAAATAACAATATTTTGGCTACTCTTACTATTACTAATTTGTCACTTAGGGTGCCAGTGCATATAGTCGAATATCATCGAAGTACATCATACCTGAACCGCCGGTAACCGATCTAAGACCAAGAG
>JACNGQ010000149.1 GCA_014384025.1 Planctomycetota bacterium
CCAATTTAAGCCAAAACAAACCCAATTTAACCCAATTCAAAGCCAATTCAAACCCAATTTGGCGAAAGGGAAAAAATGCTGGAGTTTACCCTCGATGTTAGCTCACTTTCTTTTCTGTCGGGGGCTTTTGCGTGGATAAGGAATCTTAAAATGATATTAATAATGCTACTCGCGGATTTTACCACCCTTAAGGGTGCCAATTTTGGAATCTTATTAGAGCAGAAAAAAAGCCACAGGTCATTTCCTCCAATTTGGCCCATGGCTCTTAAAATCGAAAAGATGAAAAATAAAATTACAAAAAGCTAATTTTCTAAGTTAGCTAATGCTTCCTTCAGTATCTTCGTCACCCGCTTCGTCTGGACTTCCAGAATCTGCTTCCCAAGCTCCGGACTGGCAAATTTCCGCGGGTCCTTACCGCCGACCCCGACCGGCCAGCGGTCTTCGGACAACCTGTCCATCTGCACCAGCTCCGGCCGAAGAGCCATCACGAGCGAAGTCTCATTCATCGCCGCATGGTCAACCTGGATACCCATCCCCTGCTTATCGTATTCACTGCCCCAGCATACGAACGTCTCAAGCCCGAACTTCTCCTTCCAGTCGGCTGCGTTACTTCTAAAAAAGCCGGTCGAAGGCCCATGCCCATGCGCAACTACGATACGAAAGCCCGCCCGCTTAAGCTGCTTTAATGTCGCCTCGATAATCGTCCTGAAAGTCTCCTCCGGCACCCAGTATGCACTGCCCGTAAGCTGGTGGTTCTTATATCGTTTGTCCTCCGACATACCCTCGCCGAGCGTGTCCATCCCGTACAGCTCTTTTCCGTCAACCTCTTCCATCCGGTCCGGCCCCAAAAAAAGCATCGGAAGAACTATCCCCCCCGCCTTCTGCGCAACGCCAATAAAAAATCCATACGACTGCAATCCGTCCGAGCCGATAGGCAAATGCTCCCCGTGCCACTCCAGCGTCCCAAGCGGCAGATATGCAATCGGAGCCGCCGCAATCCGCTCGCGAAACTCCGCTGGCGTCAATTCCGCATACAATACCTTCTCACCAGGCTTCTCCGAAATCGAAACCGCACCCCCAGTCGCCTTCGATACCTCCTTATCCTTGTCGGCAAACGGCAAAGTCTCCGGAACAACCTTTATCTGCGTCGTGAGCTTATACGGAATTCCTATCCCGCTGTCAAAAGTCAACTCGACAAAAAAGGCCGTCCAGCCTTTGTCCGGCTCAAGGACCTTTGCCAGATACGTCCCCATGCCCCGGCCGCGAGAACCGATATCAGTGCTCTTCCACGCCTTCCCGATTGTCTCAAGACGAAAATCACGCGCATTCTCATTCGACGCCTGCCACAATTTTACGGCCTGCGGCTTTGTTTTCGTATTGACCTCTATCGCGCCGTCGTCCCGCACCTTCCAGCTAAACTCCGGCAGAGGCGCACCCCGCAATATGGCCGCATAAAACGCCAGCAGGCTCTCAATCGCATCCGAGTCGCCGAGACCGTGGTCGGTATTTGGAACGTATCGAAGATATTTCGGGCCTATAAGGTCGTGAAAATAAAACTGGGCCGAATCCGAAACAAAAAACTGGTCCCCGCTCGAATTTATAAGATACTTTGGAATCGTATATCTATCGCGATAGTTATACGGATCGATAAATGTCCTAAGTTTCGCGCCGCCCGGCGTATCCAGCCGGCTGAAAACATCCAGGTCCTGATAATCCTTAATGGCATCGGAATAAAAACCGTACGCGCTGAAATGATGTTTCATCTGCTCGGCCATATTCAATACGTCAATGACCGCCGGAATTATCGCAACGACCCGCTTATCGACCGCCGCCGTAAGCCAGGTTGTCCAGCCTCGCTTGGAACCACCGGATACCACAAACTCATGTATATGAAGTTTGTTATCCGTAACCGACGAGATATGGCTGTGAACCGTGTCCATCGCCCGCACGGCGCTTTTAACCATCGGCAAAAGCAGCGGCCACGTACTATCGCCCGTACTCATATATTTATCGAATGTGTAGGCAATTATCCCATCTTCAGACCGCCCCCCGCCGCCATCGGGAAATACCAGCGGCTCGTTCGGAACCATTTTCAGCTCCGCTACAACCGTTTTGCTCTTCAAGGCCATACCCGCTATCATAGAATCCGCCTTACTCGGGGCAGGGCTGCCGTTACTTCCACCCGTTATCCAGAGCAGCGCCTTATCGGAAGCTATCTGGTCCGGCATGACTATCGTCAACCAGTGTTTCCAGATAGTCCTGTCCACCTCGTCCCTGCTTCGCCACGCCTGCGAGGTCATATCCAGAACATAGGCCGTGTAACCTTCTCCTTTGATGGTGTTCACGACACTGTAGCTGTAGTTGTCATCCGGCGCTTTAACATAATCATCCAGCGGCGTGGCAACCGCAAACCGCCCCGCGACAAGAACCAGCAGTAAAACTATAAGGCTATATCTCGATTTCATAATCTACCCTTTCGTTGTGTGCGGCCCGTAAGCCGTCCCAATGTCGTATTTACACCATGGGCGGAAAAATACCGCGCAGGTATTCAGCGTCATACCGGCAGCTTTCCTCAACACCCAGCGGCATCTTCGTCCCTTCCATCACAAACCACCCGCGATATCCGATATCATCCATCGCCTCGCGCACCTTTACAAAATCAATCGAGCCCTTGCCGTACAAATCGTCGTAATCCTTTGCGTGAAACTCGCAGATGTGTTTGCCGAGCTGGCGTATCTCTTTATAAATGTCATAGCCCGCTTTATGGGAGTTCGCCACATCGTAATAGACTTTCACATTTTTGGAGCCGACACGCTCGATGATATCCATATGCTGGGCGGCACTGAGCCACGATTCGATAGCAAGATACACTCCGGCCTTTTCCGCTTTAGGAGCCACCCGTTTGAGCCGCTCGACAACAGCGTCGGTACCCTTTTTATCGTCCTTCAAATCACCATTGCCAAAAAACGCCAACAAAACAACGCTTACTCCCAGCGTTTTGCACACGTCGATACCATCGGCAACCCACTGCTCGGCGCGAGGGTCACTCTTGTAAGGAATGTTATTGAGCACACCCATCGCCAGTGACGCAATCTGTACATTTTGCCTGAGCTGCTCATCAAGAAACTGTCTCTGCAAATCGGCATCGAACAACGGCAGGACATCTTCGGCACTTCCGAAATCCACCTGTACGCCGTCAAGCCCAATCCGCTTGGCCGCCTCGAGTGAGGCCGGGTTCGCCCTGTTTCCTATCGTCCAGTCGCAAACCGCAAGCTTGAAACCACGAGGTTTCTCTTTTCTCGCCCGGGCAAATGGCCTGCAAGAAGCAGCCACAGAAAGACCCGCCAGGGCCTTTGCCCCATTGACCAGCATCCGCCGCCGAGTTATTCCCGATTGTTTCATTTGCATACTCAATTTCCTTATGCTTTCAAACCTTTGAGGTTGGCATCGAGTTTTTCAGGATTCTTAAGAAGCCGATTCCACGTAACCTTGCGTTTTGTGTATGCAGCGGTCCTGCCAAGAATCGTCACAAGATTACTGCGAACACTCGGTTCAACTGTCGGATTATCATATTTGCCCTGGACAATACTGTCATAGAAAGTTTTGATGTTCGTTACTGCGCCGTCCTTATAAATACCGGGGCTTTTGCCGCCGCGATAAAAATTCTCGCCGCGAATAATCACCTGTCCGCCGTATTCCGTCTCGAGAATACCCTTCGAACCGAACATGCGGTTCCTTATGCCCTCAGGCTGAGTGCCGTGACCTTCCATTTGCCTTGAGCTGAACGTGATACCAATGTTGTTAGGATACTCAAACACAAGCGTGAAGTGGTCGCTGCACGTTCCGACAGGACGAACCGTCCGGTCACCCGTTCCGACTGCATAAACAGGCTCTGAGTCCATAATCCAGCTCATCACATCAAGCGTGTGAATATTCTGCTCGGTAATAATGTCACCTGATATTATCCTGTCCAGCCCCCATGCCCGCAACCGGTTCTCAGAATCATCCGGGGCTTTTCGCCATGTATCGTACATGCGCCCAAAAGGACAACCTGCGTGATATATCGCCTCGCCAAAAACGAAATCTCCTATTGCGCCATCGCGAACACGTTTGAGCGCTTCCATATAGAACTCATCGGCACGGGTCTGAAAGTCCACAAGAAAACACTTATTTTTACTCGACGCCTTCCTGCCGCTGTCGCCGATACTCTGACAGCCCGGCACGTCCACTGCGATTGGCTTGGCAACATATGTATGACAGCCAGCATCGACCGCCGCCGCGGCCTGCTCCGGATGAAAATATGGCGGGCTTTCGATTGCTACTGCATCCACATTTTCAAGGAGTCTGCGATAACCTGAAATGCCCGGATAACGCCGGGATTGCGGTACGCCAAATTTGCCGCCGCAATTATCAATTCTGTCCTGAAAATAATCCGCGACTCCAACGATATTGTATCCGCCATGGTCATTAAACAGACCGGTTATCCATGTCCCGCGACCTCCGCAGCCGATTATACCAAGGTTAACCTTCGAGTTGGCATTGAAACCGCGGACCTGCTCGGGTTTGACCACAGTAAACGACAGAGCCGCTGCTCCGGCCCCGGCAATGAACTTTCGGCGTGTAATCCGCTCTTTTTCCTTATTTACAACTGAAGCTTCTTGATTTTTCGACATCTCGTAGTCCTCCTTTCATAAGGGAATATGTCATAAGCAGCTTTAGCTCTTATGATTGTTTCGATTATCTTCAAAAAATCTCCGTCCCAATACAATGGAACATCTGGTGCTCCATTGTATTCTTCGAATGCAGATATGCAACCCTAATTCCGGTCCGTCGGAACTATCGAATGGACTTCAGCCCACTCAGCTCAGATATTACTTCTTTTCTTTTTTGAAGTCTATATCGAACGATGAACTGTCGGAAAGCTCGCCGTTTTCCAGTCCATAGATTGCAACTTTAATGGTGCTATCGTCAACCTTCGAATAAGTGATTCCTACATCCGTTGCCTCTCCATACTCATCAGTCATTTTGGTCTTGGAAATCGCCTTACCGTACTCGGCTTCCCATGTGGCCTTAGTTACCTGAGCCCGGCTGTCCACGCTGATCTGTTTGCCTTGCTGCGCATCAAGGTCAAGATAAATAATTCCCAGCGACTCTCTTTCACCCATCTTGAAACTGCTGATCATTGCATGTCCCTTGACCGTCCATTGATAGGACAGCAGTATTTCCGTCCCATCATCCGTGGTGGCTTTCCACCGACCCACCATCCATGCAAGCCCCTGCTGCTCAACAATATCCTTGAGACTCTCCTGGCCGGTTGATGCTTCCGTCTTCGAAAGCAAGGGCTCCATCTTCTTCTGTTTTTTAAAGTCTATATCGAACGACGAATTGTCAGAAAGCTCGCCGTTTTCCAGTCCATAGAATGCAACATTCATAGTGGAAGCATCGATCCTTGAAGAAACGACTCCTATATCTGTTGTCTGTCCATACTCATCGGTCATTTTAGTCTTAGTAATCGCCTTTCCGTCCTGCACTTCCCAGGTGGCCACGGTCGCTTGTCCCCGGCTGTCAACAGTTAACTGTCTGGCTTGCTGTTCATCTGCTACCAAATATATTATGCCTTGTGACAAGTTATCACCTACTTTTAAATTACTGACTATCGCATGTCCCTTGACTGCCCATCGATAGGTCAGCAATATTTCCTGTCCATCGTCCATCGTGGCTTTCCACTGCCCCACCATCCATGCAAGCCCTTCCTGCTCAACAATATCCTTGAGACTCTCCTGACCTATTGCCATAGTCCCCATAGCAACCAACAAGATCATTACTACCAAGCTCTTAGTACACTTATTCATCGTTACTTCTCCTTTCATGTTATTAAGATATTCACACGCTACAACTGTGCAGCGTTAACAACAGCATCATGTTTCACAAATATATTACAGCATATAATAAGATCCCACGAATGTCTGTGCTATTTTTACCTTTTTTCCGGGATCAGTTAATATGTACTTATGATGTTCCAAGCTCCTTCAGAAGCCGCACCGCCGCTTTGACCATCATCTCGCCTCCACCGGGAGCAATCCGCGAGTTGACCGTCTCATAACTGCCTTCGGCGAACGCCTTCTTTGTTGGTATGTAACCGGGAGCATCCTGGCATAACTCGATAACTAACGTGGTCGCAAACGGGCTGGCCCGCTTGATGGCAAGACCCAAATCAACAAAAACCTCGCCCGGCAAACCGACCACCGCCACGTCACTGCTCAGCCGAAAAACCTGCACCTCAAGCCCGATTGTCTCGCCGGGTCGCATTTCGCGTGCCAAAATCTTGTAAGCCTCGACCTGTTCGAGAAACGACAGCTCACTGGTGCCGACTTTCTTTATGCTCTCACGTGCCCAGGCAATCTTATCCGGCCCAAAATTCTGAAGAGGAACATGCACGGTTTCGCTCCGTACAGCAAGCGAAGGATCGGCAACATTCTCCATAGAGCTCGCTCCGGCTTTGACCGTTTGAGCTAAAGTTTTTCCGATGAAGTCCGTCTTGAGCCGCTCCTTCTTCGTTACATCGATATGGTTGATGTCACCGCATGTGCCCGTACCGAACAACGAAACAAAATCATCGCCATAAACCTGCTGCAGGGACTGTTCTATATAAAAAGGATAATCGGCTGCATATTTGCTTCCACCGACAGTGTCGAGGTGAAGGGTGAAATTCACAAGCGCAGCACCGGGGCTGCCGTCCCCGGCCTTATTGAAAAACACAATCCCGACTTCCGGGTCGATTGGACCGGCGACCCGGACAATGTCAGGATTCATAACGCCGGGATTAAACCGAACGGTTCCGTTTTTCATATGAAACCGCCGATTGAATGAAAGACCCTCCTGCCGGGCAACTCCAGCTTTTAACCGGACGGGCTTTGCTTTCGCATTTGCCTGAGATATTACCCTGACGATTTTCTTAACCAGTTCAGAGGAGTAATCTATCTTCTCGTATGGGTCCCTGCCGTGTTCAGCTACGGCAAGATCATGGAAGTGTTTCCTCAGAGCACCAAAGTAGAGCGGCCCCGTATGGCTATGCGTGGCGGCAATGAGAATATTCTCAGCCGGAATGCCGGTCTTTTTGGATGCTTTTTGACGAACACGCGATGAAACATCGAGCGACAAACCTATGATGTCACAGAAAACCAAAGCCCCGCTTGCCTCACCCTGGCGAAGGACCATCGCTTTGGCTCGCAGCGGATTGGAGGTGCCTGTGCTAAGTCGCTCGCTAAAATATCCGCTCATTCTATAATTAACCGGCGGCGTTATATCAATCACCGCCAGACCTGCTGTCAATTCAGTATTAACAGAACGCTTACTCGAAGACGAAGTCTTCTGTCCGGTCAGTCCTTCCAGGAACAATCTGGTTTTTTTGGCCTGGACAAGAGTTTGTTCGGCGTCTCCCGGGTCAAGGCATTCTATGATGAGCGGGCCGCGCGTGAAACCTCCTTTTTTAAGGCGTGCAAAAACCGCAGGAAAGTCAACTTGCCCCGTTCCCGGCGTTATTGCGACATTCTTCGGGTGCTTGTAATCCTTGATACACATACCGACCACAAGCCCATCGACAGTAGCTGCATCATCAACAGGATCGAGTTTCCCGTCTGAATAGTAATATATATTACCCGGATCGTACCATATACCAAAATTCCTGTGGCCGACCATTTCAATCGTCTTGCGGCACTGCGGCCCGGTGGCATTCAGCCCGCCGTGCGGCTTGATGCTGATACCTAAACCTTTCTCCTGGGCATAATCGCAGCACTCGGCAATGGCCTTGTAATATAACTTGAAGAGCTTCTCATTGCCTGTCCCGCCCATCAACAGATTCGTCGCCCCACAGGCGGCGCAGTTGTCGATGAGTTTCTTCATACCCTCGATGCCAGCCTTAAGCGACTTATCCACCGGAATGCCGCCGCCATATATCGACGGAACCTTCAGGCCGCGTTTCTTCACCTCCTCGCCCACACGCCGGGCTTCTTCAAGCGAAGTGTCAACCGAAATTACAAGCCCTCCCTTGGATTTGGTCGTCATCAGGCCGGCATACTTAAAACCCGCCTCTGCGATGGCATCGAGCGCAATGCGGTAATCATAATTCGCCCAGGGACGAGTATAGCAGCCGATTTGCCAGCGGTCATCTCTCTCATTCGCCAGGGCCGATTCAATTGTTGTCGCGGTACACGAAGCT
Source organism: Planctomycetota bacterium (assembly GCA_014384025.1). Taxonomy (GTDB): domain Bacteria; phylum Planctomycetota; class Phycisphaerae; order Sedimentisphaerales; family Anaerobacaceae; genus NIOZ-UU13. The sequence goes on from JACNGQ010000149.1 coordinate 8,219, forward strand.
GCGAGGCCTGCGGCGCCAAGTTTTAATGTCCTGTCAAGGAAATCTCTGCGGCTCAGTTGGTCAAAAGAGTTCATCAGTACTTTCTCCTTACTTTGTTATGCAAATTAGGCAAATCCAAAATAACACGAATTCTATCCCTTGCGTATTTCACGTCTCTGATGGTCGTATATCATTCGGTCTCCGGTGTCATAAGACCGCACCGCCATAATAGAGGCGACCGCATGCTGATAACCGGCATCGATGGAGGCGTTCGGCATCTTACGGGTTCGCAGACATTGTAACCAGTCAAGGAAGTGGTCGGGTCGCTGAACCTCTTCCACGGGATTTTTGCCGCGTATCTGGCCCATCCTCTTACCTCCGCCTTCGGCCGTTATAAAAGGTGCATTCCAGTTGACCATGTCCATCACGCCCTGGTCGCCGAAAATCTTAAAGCTGTTCCCGCTTCCGTTGCCGAAGTTCGTCGAGTAACTGACCATAAATCCTTCCGGATAAATCCACATAGCCTGAACATGGTCGGGACACGTAAACTTGTGCTCGTCTTTCCACGTGAATGTCCCGCCCAGACAAACGCAGCTCTCAGGGAACTTAGCGCCGGTGATATAATGCACAAGATCGATATAGTGGCTCGCAAGACCCGGTATCGGCCCATCGGAAAACTGCCTGTAACCATACCAGCCCGAATACAACACCGGGTCGAACTTCTGGAAAGGAGTGTCCAAAAGGAATTCTTCCCAGTCCACATCTTTGGCTTTAACATCCTTGACGTATCCATACCAATAGGGCCGCTCACTGTTACGGCACTGCTCGATACGCCCCACTTTGCCGAGAATCCCTGTCTTGTAAAGCTCCCGGCACCCGGTAAAGGTAGGATAACTTCGCAACTGTGTTCCTATCTGAACGACTATCCCCGCCTCTTTGACGGCGTCGCAGGCATCTTTGAGCTTGTCAAGCCTCCTGGCCAGCGGCTTTTCACAGTAGGCGTCCTTGCCGGCCTCGGCCACCGCCTTAAGGTGCGTGGTGTGCTGGTGGTCACACGAGGCAATCATAATGGCATCAACATCCTTAAGTGCCACGAGGTCACGATAAGACGAGAATTTTCGCGCCTCGCGTCCATACCATTCTTTCACCTGGGCCGAGGCCGCATCCTGACGCACCCGCCAGGGATCACAAACAGCGGTGATCTCAAAGTTTTGGCTGTCGTTATGCGCGTAAATTCCCGGCATATGAGCGCCAACACCACGTCCACCACAGCCTAAAATACCGATAGATATCCGGTCGTTGGAACCGATAACACGGGAGTAACTCGTAGCCGACATCGCCAGCGCAGCGCTGCCGGCCGCGGCGGTCTTAAGAAAATTACGGCGGGAAATAGAATCTTGCATCGCAAAACCTCCTAAAAGAGACGAATTGATATGAAACTTATATTGTTAAAATCAAAACGATTAAAATACTTTAAACAACGAAATTTCAGAGAATATTTTCAAGCAGTCGAATCCTCAATATCACATTATCACAACTTCATATAAACTTCTCGTTTAATCTTTCCCGTAGAGGTTTTATGAAATTCTTCTATTCTTATTTCAAGATTATTCGATGACACCTTTTCATAAGAGGACAACCGCCTGCTCTTCATCTGACATTCATGAACACTTTGCCAGATTAGTGTCTTGAGTACCTTAGGCTGCTGTACCAAATCATCATACGAAAAACTGGTTTTGGCCTCTATTACGTCCCAGTCCGGCCGGATGATTGCCCTGACCGTCTCCTGTTCTATGCCTATTGAGTCTTTTCGGATATCAGGGACCACCAATATCTCGCTTACATAATGGGCCTGTGAAAGTGCTGATTCTACTGTTTCAGGATTCACATTTTTACCGCCCGGCAGAACAATCAGATATTTTTTCCTGCCGGTAATATAAAGGTTCCCGTCCTCATCCAGATACCCCAGGTCGCCCGTATGCAGCCACCGAATGCCCTTATCATCCGTGGTAACCACGGCCTGAGTTGCCTTTGGATTCTTATAGTAACCCTTCATAATACAAGGCCCGCCCAGAGCAATCTCCCCCTTTTCTCCGGGCTGGAGACTTTGACCTTCTTCGTTGATAATCTTTACCAGCATAGTGGTGATGGGTTGACCGACAGAGCCTATTGAATCCGCACTTTCATTGAAGCCATAGACCGGCGAGTTTTCTGTAGTGCCATAACCTTCATAGTGCAATATGCCTCTGCGCCAGAACACATCCAGTACCCACTTCGGCATCGGTGCCGAGCCTGACAGGAAAAATCTAAGCCTGTCCCATCCTAATTTTTTTATGATTCTTTTTCCCACCACCTTCGGCAGACAACGGTCAAGAAGTTTGGTGATTGGATTTCTCCTTTTTACTGCTGTGAGATTTTCTTCGAACTTTTTGGCAAGGACCGTAAACAAAGCAGGCACCGCAATAAAAATAGTCACCCCTTTGTCTCTTATAAGTTCGGACACATGGCGGTATTGGTTGGTATAAACATTATTGGCACCGACACAGAAAGGCAGCAGCTTGCCGACTGTAAGACCAAAAGAATGATGCGGCGGAAGGATATGTCCGAGCGTATCCTCCTGGGTTAAGTTTATCTTCTCCACAGATCCCTGGATGTTAGCAATGAAATTGGTATGAGTCAGCTCAACTTCCCGCGGGTCACCCATCGTACCCGAAGTGCAGAGAATCGCGGCCGTATCTTCGGCGTTCTTCTTTCCACAGATTTCACTCAGCAATTCATTTGCTTTGGCATCATCCGTACTCACTTCCTTAAAAACGGTCATCTCAATCAGACCAACACCCCGGTCGTTGGCCCACTCCTTGAGTTCCCATTGGGAATCGTCGTTCTGATAATCGTCGGCCATCACAACCAGCCTGGCGTCCGTATTCATCAGATGCGTTTTTACCCCTTCGACCGGCCTTTCCGGGTCTATCAACACCGGAACAGCACCCGCCAATATAATCCCCCAAAGAGCAACGTCCCAGTCCACACGGTTCTTCCCCAACACCGCAATTTTGTCATTGATGGCTATGCCCCTGTCCTGAACAAGCCACAAAGCAAAATCCCGCGCCCGTGTTTGCAATTGTCCGAAAGTGATAGCTTCCCGGCGTTCCGGCCGGAGAATTTCAAGACATTCTTTATCTAAAGATGTGATTTTACTGAGGGATCCATTAAAAAGCTCGATTAAGTTTCGATATTCAAGCTCGGTTTGCATTTATCCTCTGGCTCCTGTAAATTCCTGCGCAATCTGTACCGCAAACATTCCTGCCATACTGAAAATAACACTTCGTAAAACTGTACCTTTTTCGCTATAATATAGCAAGTCTTTTTTCTCCGCGAGATTACCAATTTATCGTGAAGGTCTCTTCAGAAATGGAAGCTTTTGCAGAATTTCAGCAACTACTTTGTAACGACCGGCGCAACAACGGCCATTATCGAATACAGGCAGGAAAGAATATGTTGCCAATAGCATCAGAACATAAATCGTACGCCGACAATTACGCCGGCGCCGCGTTCGAGAAGCATGCCCTTCTGGTCCTGCCAGACCGGAATTTGCAGCAAGGCTTCCAGAATAAACGATGACTTCGTGAACTTAATACCGGGCGAGATATAAAGCACAGACTCTCCCGTATTCGACACATGGTGTCCATAACGCTCATCAGGCGAAATATTCTTATACGAAACTTCCAGCACCGGAGCTATTGACGCCCGGGAGTCACTGCCCACACTGAACTGATACGCAAGGGCCCAATCCAATGAAAACTCATTACCCGGATTGATATTATTTCTCCCCCTGTCGGCAAAACCGTTCCAGGCATAGCTGACCCCCAGGTCGGAAGCCCAAGGCCCACTCCGCCACGATGCGTACAATCCCGGCACTAAATCCCATGTATTCGAAGTAAAAGTTTCCGCCCCCGTCGGGAACTCCATCCCGAGAGTAGCGGCCGTACCGAAAATATACTCAGAAGTATTTTCCCGATAAATCTTATACTTGCCCAAAACAAACAAGTCGGCCAGTCCCGTAGTTTTGTTACGGCTCCCGCCCATAGCAGAATCCTGATGCATGACCGCCTGCTTGACCAATAGTGTAAAATCAGGACGAAGCCCATACGCCACTACCGTCGGAAAGGCATACGTGGTCATCTCTCGACCCATGTGAGTCGGGTCGCCCTTACGCTTCATATAGCGGGCCTGAGTACGAACAATCCAGCGGTCCTCGGCAGGCGTCAGTCCTGCATCGATACTGATACCAGACGCATTCGCGCTCGATAAAAATGCACACAAAACAGCACACAAAGCAATAGCGCAGCAGAAGAATCTCTTCATTGTAATCCTCTCCCTCTTGACCTATTTAATCCGCTTTCCAGGCGTAAAATTCGCACGCCTTATCGCATCCCATACCTGCTCATCATCCAGTTCAACACCCTCTTTCACTACCACAGCCACCTGCTTATCCTCCCAGTTTGCTTCGGCCTTTTCCACCTCTGGAATCTTCGCAATCAGCTTTTCCACCCCGCCGTGACATCCTGGACAGTCCATCCCGAATACTTCATACACCCGTGTTTCATACTCCCCCGATGGCAGTGCACCAACACCGGAATTGGTACTGCTGCACCCAATCGTTGCAATCAATACAAAAAAAACTACAACCGATACTTTATATTTCATCATATAACTACCCTTCCTATATTTAGCTTGGTTTTTCCATATAGACCAATTATCAGTGTACTAGATTCACACCATGTTATTATATTTATGCCATAACTTCAGTCGTTTTGGGCCCTTTTGATAGTAATACGAAAAAATATTCCTTGGGTTCCATTTAATCTCTCCCGGCTCAGTTATCTATAGGCCCCGTCGAATTATCTCCGCTCATTTCCCACCATAATCTCGGATAACCCGACCTTTCGGTTATCTTCCAAATGTCATAGATTCCATTTACGCTCTCATCAACGAAGTCCCAGCCGGCTTCTATGAAGGTTTCAGCCGTTTGCATCCCCGCTGTCGTCTTACCTTCTCCACCAAAGCTCGTAGCCTTCCCGCTCGTATCGACATCCCAGAAACAACCGCTGATTTCGCGGTTCAAATTGTTCCCTACGAGGCCTCCGGTTTGAAAACCCCCCAGGACGGCTGTTATCGAATAGCAATTATCTATTGTACCTTCGTGACGTCCGCCGGACCTGGTGTTGCTCCCCACCAGGCCGCCTACATACCACTGGCCGGAAACACTACCCATGGCATAGCAGTTGTTTATCTCGCCGTCGGAATTCCGTCCCAAAAGACCGCCCACTGCATCTACGCCACTGACGTTTGAATTCGAATAACAAGCCATAACCATGCCGCCGTTTCTCCCCACAAGGCCGCCGGAAGCGTCACCTTCAGAGCCAATACTGCTGCTCGAACGGCAACTTATAATGGTGCCCGAATTTTCGCCCGCCAATCCACCAACATTATCATATCCATTGATGTTCCCTGCAGCATAACATCTCTCGATACCGCCCCACTCGGACAGCACAAAATCCAGCCCATCTTCCGGCCGGAATCTGAAACCATCGTTCTTTCCTACCAGCCCGCCGATTCGGTCATTGCCGAAAACGTCCGCTGCAGCATAGCAGTCTGTAATTCGGCCGTTATTATTCCCCGCCAGAGCGCCTACGTAATCATCTCCTGAAACACTGCCGCCCTCAACGTAACAGTTTGTTATAACCGCCACGTCTGAGTATCCGACAAGACAACTGTTAAAATCGCCTCTTACTATATCCAAATCAGGATTAATCAATCCCAAATTTTTGATCTGCGCACTGGCTGCAAAGGCGAAGAGCCCTGCGTAATCTCTATACATGGAAGTGTAGCTGAGGTTTGAAATAGTATGACCGTTGCCGTCAAATACACCACGGAATGGATACCATTGACTTCCTATAAAGTAAAACTTAACACCGGCCAAATCAATATCGTCAATTAACCTGAAATGCGACGACATCAGTTGCAGGTTATCGCCGATACTGTTCAATTCATCGGCAGTCGAAATAAGGTAAGGCTCATCAACCTGCCCTGTTCCACCGGAAAAAGTCGGCAATTCCGGCAAAGTTGAAAGCTGCCAGAAGAGAATCGGATATCCTCCCCCATCAGACTCCGCCCAGTGATCACCGGGGCCGTCCTGCGCACCGACAAAGTCCCATTCTGCGTCTATAAACGTATTTGGATCCTGCATTTTGACCGTCGTCTTACCGAAACCGCCGTCACTTGTTAACTGGCCGCTGGTTTCAATGTCCCAGAATGACATCCAGACCGCATCTCTTAAGGGTACGCCTGCCCGACTACCTTGATTACTTCCTGATCCCACCAGGCCGCCAACTTTCATTGTTCCCGAAACGTCGCCAACTGAATAGCAGTTGATGATTGTACCGCCGCTTCCAGCTAAGCCCCCGACGTCTCTATGACCTGAAACGCTCCCTCTCGAATAGCAATTGACAATTGTGCCGTTGTTATTTCCCACAAGGCCGCCAATAGAGCGGTCAATACCCGTGACATCAGCGGTTGAATAGCAGTGGTTGATGGTGCCGCGGCTGTCGCCCACCAGGCCGCCGACATCATCACGTCCAAAAACCTCACCTGAACTGAAAGAGTTTGAAATTGAGCTACGATTATTTATCGCTACCAGTCCCCCGACACTATCACTGCCCGAAACGCTCCCGTTAAAATAGCAATCCGAAATGTTGCTGTTAACATAACACACCCCCACGAGGCCACCGACCCCTATTCCACCCGAAATGCCGCCGCCTTCGCAATAGCAGTTGACAATAGAACCTAATTCAAACCAACCCGCTAACGCACCTATGTAGTCTCCTGCTCCAGCATCAACATTAAAGCCAATCAATCCCAAATCTTTGATTATCGCATCCATAGCAAAGCCAAAGATACCGGTAAAACCTCTGTACATGGAAGTATAAGTAAAATTTGAAATTGTATGACCGTTGCCGTCAAAAATTCCCGTAAAGGCATTAATATGATCGATACCTATTATATTGAAATCCGTTCCCTTATAGCCGCTCAAATCAATGTCCCCCATGAGCTTGAACTGCTTGTCCCAATCATTGGGTTCGGCACCAATCGTATTCATCTGCTCGCCTGTGTAAATCAAATAGGGATCCTCGGCTGTACCACTGCCGCCGCCGTACTTCGCCTGAGCAGGTAAGGTCAGAAACAACACACACAACAGCCATCTTAAAAGATTTGCCTTCCCTCTCATTTTCCTTTCCTTTCAAGAAATATGATTAATTTTATAACGACACTACGACAAAAAAAATGTAGAGTTTTAGTAATCACGAACGATAATCGCATCTTCACCTACCAGATAACGGTCTGAACCTGAGACCTTGAGATTATAGACCTTGCCTGCATAATGTACTGGCCTTTTAGTCACGCTTATAATCCCAATCGGGCCTTCTAACGTCTTCAGTTTTATTCCCGATTTTAGATCTTGCAGCGAGAGCCATTGCCCGGATTCCGCCATGAAGTAATGATTTTCAGCTACGCTGATACTGTTTCCACTCTGGAGCAAAACATCATAGCACGCGAATATCCCTTCGTGCTCCTCTAATTTTTCGATTTGCGCAGTAGTGTTTGTCAGCCAGGTGACTTTACCAATTGTCCGGCCTGCGGCAACTTTCGAGATTTGCACAAGTGCCCCATCTACCCACACGGGCGTATCAGCGAGAAAACACCCCCTGCCCTTAGGCGGAGGAACTGTTGTAAATGTCCATACGTTACCGGTTATTATCTCGCCCTCGCTATCGACCTCATTAATCCGCCAGTAGTAAGGCCCAATGTCCCAACTGAGACCTCCGGGAGGAGTATAGCTGGTGGCAGCCTGGCGGCCGCGATATACGCCGGTCGTATTTGATGTATCGGCATCAGCAACAGCATCGATATCAACACCGAAGTAAACATCGTGAGATGAGGCATTTAAGCCGGAGGTCCAGCTCAATTGAATATATACATCAACGTTAAAAGCTCCGTCTGCCGGACTGGGATTGGAAGCCTGGCCGGACAAATGCGGAAGTAACTGTAGTGACAGACTGGCCTGAGGTGTTCCGCCATAGGCCCCCATATTAATTCGGCCCCCATTGGGAAAACGCTCAAGGCCAACGGGCTCGTCAGGACTGCCCGCATCAATACACGGACTGCCTATCGTATCAACAACCCAGTCTCCGCCATTCGGCTCCCATCGGCCCGCCTGAGATTTCAGATGGAAGTCGCCGTTCTCGGGATCCGCAAACAATGGATCACTGTCGAGATTGCCTTCGCCGGGCCAGCCATTTTGCACATTACTGTAGATGACCTCTATATTACCGCTTTTACGACCTCTTTCTGTGCCTTCAGCCTGTATTTCATCCGGCGTATCAGCCCAGAGAATACAGTTGGCCAGCGTAAGGTGGCCATTCTGGATATTTATTCCGCCCCCTGCATGTTCTGCGAAGTTTGTACTGAACGTACAATTAAGCAGTATCGAGGTGCTGTTGCTAAGGTTCTCCATCCCACCGCCGTCTCTGGCCCTATTGCCGCTGAATATACAATTATTCATGCTCGTCTCACTTCCGTTGTAATTGTACAAGCCTCCTCCGCTTCTTAATACCGAGTTTCCATTGAAAATGCAGCTAAGTAATGTCGGCTTGCTGCTGTTGTTGTACATTCCACCTCCACTTCCTTCTGTCGAGTTACTACCAAACATACAGTCGGCCAACATTGGAATACTTTCTTCGTTGTACATCCCACCGCCGCCGCCACCACCTGCCGAGTTATCGGCAATTGTGCAATTGGTCAGCGTTGGATCACTCTTTTCGTTATATATCCCCCCGCCACTCATACCTGCAGTGTTTTCGGTAAATATGCAGTTGAGCAATACCGGCTTGCTGTTGTTGTTGTACATCCCGGCGCCACTGCCACCAACGGAATTCCTGCTGAACGTGCAATTTGTCAGCATCGGGCTGCTATTATTATTGTACATCCCGGCACCGCCTGCGGGTGCATCGTTGTCGCTGAACGTACAGTTGAATAGTACCGGATTACTGTTATTGTTGTACATCCCGGCTCCAATGTCTGTTGCCAGGTTATCACTGAAAGTACAATTCATCACCGTCGGGTTACTATTATCGTTGTACATTCCGCTGCTGTGATCGTAAGGCGTTATCGTCATCCTTGCACTGATACCACTACCGGTGATAGTGAAACCATCCAGAACAGCCGTCTCATCGGTTCCGCCGGCCTCTACGACATGATAGCTGTTGTCCTTCACATTATCGATATCGAACAACTCCGGATTATCGTCGGCGTTAAGGTCACCACTTAGAATGCTTTCGTATTGGTTGATGTCTCTAACGTCAGTCTGTCCCCGATGGCTGCTGAATTGTGCGACATAGCCGCCTTTAATAGTCACACCGTTCATAAGTTGAAACGAAGCCCTGATATCTCCCGGCATGATACCAAGCCCCCTATCAGGCGTATAGATACCCTGGGCAACGCGTATCTCCACCGGCTTATCAGAACAACAGGCAATTAATAAGGCATCCTGCAGGGAGTTAATAGCATTCACCCAGCTTGTACCGAGATTTAAACCGTCGGCATCGTCATCCACATAAATGACCTCGCCTGTCGCAGCCGTGCATAACGCTACTAAAAGATACAGCATGCACACCGGCCATCTTACAAAATTTGCCTTCCCTCTCATTTTCCTGTCCTTTCAAAAAATGATAAATATAAAATGACACTACAGCCAAGGTTTCGGCCGCAGCATACTTTCATTATCAGGCAAATCATGCGGTAAGAGACTTATCCTTCCATAGAGACAACGGCACTGTATATCCGGCCAATGCAGGAACATAATGACATCCCTATTGCGTATATTCGGGCGTTCCTCTGGAACAATCCGGAGAATGCACTACAACGCCGCTAAAAAAGGAAACAGCTTATCTTAGAAAGGCAGGTTTGGTATGATATAATAAACGTATGAATTATGATGGCACGACAAATATAATAGTTTTAAAGCCTGCCTATCTCTACTTAAATATTCCTACTTTTAACACTTTGCTTTTGTTCAATCTTTTTTCGGATTCTTAAAAATTTTTTACACGCTGCCTTGCTTGAAGTTATCTCGGTCTTTTGCTTTTGACCCAGCTTTTGATTTTAGCAGCCGAAAGGGTGTTGAGCACATCGCCTTTCGTCGCCCATCCTCGTGCGGCGGTCGCCACACCAAAGCCCATCAGGCCCAGGCCCCCAATACTGTGCGCATCGGTCCCGATGACTAACTTGACTCCTGAGGCGATTGCCATCCTGCAATGAATGTCCTTTAAATCCAGACGCCACGGATTCGCATTGACCTCCAATGCGGTCTGTGTCTGGGCCGCGTGCTTAATGACAGCGGCTATATCAAGGTCCATCGCCTCCCGCTGGCCGATGAGTCTGCCCGTTGGATGTCCGATGCAGTTAACGTACGGATTGTCCATCGCCTTCAACGTGCGCTTCGTCACCTTCTCGCGCGGGCTCGCCATACCCGAATGTATCGAAGCTATTACAAAATCCAGCTCAGCGAGTAATTTATCATCGAAATCCATTGACCCGTCGGCAAGGATGTCAACCTCGCTCCCAGCTAAGATAGTAATGCCTTTTATTTTTTCACTTAGTTTGCGTATCTGCTTTATCTGCTCAGCCAGTTGCCCGGCCGAAAGACCATTGGCAATCGCCGAAGAGCGCGAGTGGTCCGTAATACAAATATATTTATAACCAATCTCTTTCGCGGCCTCAGCAATTTCAGATATCTCGCAGTTGCCGTCGGATGCCTTCGTATGCATGTGGAAGTCACCCCTAATGTCACCAACCTGAATCAATTCAGGCAGAGAATTTGTCTTTGCCGCCTCAACCTCCCCCCTGTCCTCGCGCAGCAAAGGCTCGATATAAGCGAGCTTGAGCTCCTGATAAATTTCCTCTTCATCCTCCCCCGCAACCATTTTTTCCCCCTTGAACAGGCCGTATTCATTCAGCTTCAACCCCGCCTTTATGGCAATCTCTCTCAACCTCACGTTATGCTCTTTTGAGCCCGTAAAATACTGTGCAGCGGCCCCGAAACTCTTCTTCGGTACAACCCGAACATCGACCTGAACAGGCGCAGTCTCGGTTCGGATAATCGCAGAGCCCTTTGTAGGCCCGGCCGCGAGTACCTCCTCCACAAACTCCGCGCTTGTAAATCCCTCTATAATCCGTTCAGACGCCTTCTTACTCTTGCCCGAAGAAACAAGTATATCAACATCCCCAATAGTTTCTACCCTGCGTCGCAGCGAGCCGGCCGTTTGAATCCTCTGCGTACCCGCAAGCTCTCGCAGCAAATCGGTTACAATATACGCCGCCCCCACAGCCTCATCAAGCCGTATCCGGCCCGTTGACTTTTCCAGAAACTCAATCCCCCTGATAATCGCCGCCGCCTTTTTATCACCAAAGCCCGGCAGCTCGGCAAAAGAACCGTTCTTTATCGCGCCTTTAAGCTCCGCTATGCTCTTTACATTCAGTTTATCATAAACCGCCTTTACTCCCTTCGGCCCCATCCCCGGGACACTGAGCAGTTCCAACAACTTCGGCGGGATTTTTTTCAGCAGCTCCTGATGAGCCTTTATCGCACCTGTCTTTATAAATTCCTCTATCTTCGCAATACTTGATTTCCCAATACCCGGCACCTTTGCTAATTCACCTGTTGCCAATAGTATCTCGATGTCCGTCGCAATATCACCGATAACCCGCCCGACCTTTCGATTGCTGTTAATACGAAAACGATCCTCGCCGAGTATCTCCATAATATCGGCCATCTCATTAAATATTTCATTCAAAACAACATTCTTCATAGGATTTACCCCGTTAGAAATTGTATTTTTTGACGGTTTGGGTTTGTTCACCCATTTCTAACGGGGTTGATTATATCCCGGCACAAACAAAATCAAAATGATAATTTACTATCTGTCGAAAAGACCATACGTAATTTCGACCGAAGAGAGCGACCCGAACGTAGTGGAGAAATCTTTTTTTTAAAACACTTCCTTTGTCGTTTAACGCCATGTTCTTAATCAAGAACGTTCAGTCCCTTTTCAATCGCATACTGCCGGACGGATTCAATCTCTTCGAAAGTCGGCCTTTGGTTTATTTTCGGATGTGAAGAAGCCTTGTAACATGGGCGGTACTGGTCCATAACATTAATGGTCGTCTTGTCAGAAATCTGCTCAGCTAAAAAATCTATAACCTCAAAACTCCCGGCCAGATTCTCCGGTAAGACCAGATGCCTGACCAAAAGTCCCCGCGCAGCTAAGCCGTCTGTGACCTGAAGGTCGCCCACCTGGCGGTGCATCTCTTTGACCGCTGCGAAATTCACCTGCGGATAATCCGGCGCCGCCGATAGCTCCTCAGAAACTTTCGAATCCCCATATTTCATATCCGGCATATAAATATCCACGAATCCTTCGAGAAGCTTGAGCGTCTCAACCGAATCATATCCGCCGGTATTATAAACAGTCGGCAGTTTCAGCCCTCCCTTGCGTGCCAATTCAAGAGCTGCCGTAATTGCAGCAGCAACGTGGGTGGGAGTAACAAAATTAATATTGCTGCATCCGTAATCCTGCAGGCCGAGCATGGCCTCAGCCAACTGCTCAATCGTCATCTTTCGTCCGGCGCGATGATGGCTGATATCGAAGTTCTGACAGAAAACACAGCCCAAGTTACAACCGGCAAAAAATATCGTACCCGACCCCCCGCCGCCTACCAGCACGCTTTCCTCGCCGAAATGAGGCCCCACAGAGCTGACCACCGCCCTGCCGCCAATCCCGCAAAAGCCCACCTGCCCCCTGCCGCGATAGACCTTGCACTGCCGCGGGCATAGTGTGCAGGGATTCATACTTTCCCTCAACTTTCGGACTGGCTCACTAAACGAACCGATATTGGCCGGCAAAATCGTCATAGTTTCATATCGCATACTGTCCTAAAATACACTCAGCTCATTATAGCATATACATATCACCCCTTACAGGCCTCCATTTAATATTGCGGACAAAGCGGATTTAAGGTACATTGACTTTTTCAGTAAAAAAAGAGCCAAAAATGACGTTAAAAAAAGCAAATTTAACAGAACAGAAATTCGACTCGGCGCATCCTACAGAAAAACTGCGGGAACTCATCGAGGCGAAGGAGCGCTCGGAGCAAAGGCTGGATTCGCTTGTCCGGCGATTAAGGGTCGGCGACCATACCGCCGCGGCCGAGCTTGTTGATATATATTACAAGCAGATTTATTTGTTTATGAGAAGGCTTGGGCACGACCGGCAGGTCAGCGAAGACCTGACGCAGGAATGCTTTCTTAACGCCTGGCACCATATAGGCCAGTTGAGGGACGGCAAAGCCTTGAACGGCTGGCTCTATCGTATTGCAGGCAACGTTTCGAAATTATACTGGCGCAGACATAAGCACAAAAAGATAGACGCCCTCGAAAACATTGACGTCTCTGACACTACGAAAGCAGGGCTTGACATTGTCGAACATAACGAACAGTTGGAGCAGTTGAAAAACGCTGTTGCCCGGCTGCCAGTCAAATTAAGGCAAACGGTTGTTTTGCATTACATGCAGCAGTTGACTATCGCCGAAGCCGCCGATGCAGCAGGCATAAGGGATGGAACCTTCAAAAGCAGGCTCAACAGAGCATTAACAACTTTGAGAAAGCAGGTTATCTAAAAAAGTTGTCCGCACGCAAAGTGAAAGCTGCTATGAAAAAAGAACAAGAGCTAAAAGAACTATTGAATAAATTATCCGAAGCCACCACAGAGCCGGTCCACCCGGCTCTCGGCGAGGATATCAAACGCCAGATCCCGCACAAACTTTCGCATCACAGGGCCGGGATGGATACCATCAACATTATAATTCACCTGAGAATAAATAAACTTGCTGCTGCTGTTGCTATAATCATAACAATAATATTCTGTGCAACCTTCCTTGATGGATCAAACTCAACCGGAGGCGGGGTGCTTAAAGACAGCATGCTGTTTATTAAATATTGGGCCACAGCCGATACTGCCAACATATCAGCCGTAAAATCAAGATATGACCGCCTGCTTGGACGCGGCGAAGACGTCGTATGGTATGGAGATCGGATCAACACAAAAGACAGCTCCACTTTGCTGATGCAGCGTAAGCTCCCGGATGGCAAGTATGAGGTAATGTTCGTCGATGGGCACGAAAAACAAGTTACTTCAGAAGAATTAATACCACTGCTCTCCAGGATGCTGCAAAAGAAGGCTAAATAACAATTATTCAACCTAAAAAATTCGCCGATTTCTCCCTTGATTTGACACTTATTATATGGTAGAATGCCAGAATACGGAATGTAGTTTCCGAAAAACTATTTTTTACAGTAGAAATTGGAGCTTCATCATGAGGAGACAAAGAGGGTTTACCCTGATAGAACTTTTAGTGGTTATTGCAATTATCGCACTATTGATGGCGATATTGATGCCCGCACTGGCCAGGGTCAAGAAACAGGCCCAGTCGGTCACCTGCCAGGCGAAACTCAAACAATGGGGTCTTATATTCAAGCTATATACGGACGAGTATGACGGCTATTTCAATGAAGGCTGGGGCGTTGGTGAGACTACACTCTGGCCGAATGCAATGCGTTCGTATTACAAGAACGACTGGGGTATGCTCCTGTGCCCGACGGCAACCAGAGAAATGTTAAACGATGCCGACTGGGGTACATTTAAAGCGGCTGTCCGTACTATGGCAACACCAGAAGGCGGTTCACGCCGTTATGTATTCAGCTACAGTATAAATTCCTGGACCAATTATATGCACGCCGCCCGCGGAGACCGCATGGAAGAATGGTTCTGGAAAAATGTCAATAATGCCAAAAATATGAGTCAAATTCCCGTCTTCGGTGATTCCACATGGCATGATGCATGGCCGCGCCATACCGACCAGCCCATGGAATTGAGGGATGGTTTCGGGATAGGAGACCAGGGCACAAGCGGGGAAATGAACCATTTCTGCATTGACAGGCATAACGGATTCATAAACATGCTCTTTATGGACTGGTCCATTAGAAATACAGGCCTAAAAGAGGTGTGGACCTTGAAGTGGCACCGTGACTTTAACACGATGGGCCCGTGGACAAGAGCCGGCGGCGTAATGCCAAGCGACTGGCCGCGATGGCTGCAGCGATATAAAGATTACTAAAATTATCTGCCGAATAAAAAAGGCCGGCCTCTCGGGGCTGGCCTTTCTTTTTGGCTGACACTTTTTGAAAAGAAATCTGAACGGACGAAGGTTTTTCTTATGCGCAAAAGAGAAGGATTTACATTAATCGAACTTTTGGTCGTCATAGCTATTATCGCCCTGTTGATGGCAATTCTTATGCCCGCCCTCCAGCGGGTAAGAAAACAGGCAAAGGTGGTTCTCTGTCGAACCAATCTCAAGGAATGGGGTCTCGTCTGGGCAATGTACACAGACGAAAACAACAGCAAATTCCCCGACTATATGGCCGGCGATTGGATGCAGAAACTGATAGATTACTACTCTAACAGTGAAAAACTCCTTTACTGCCCGATGACCACCAAAACCATGGAAGAAGGCGCTCCCGTCCGTTATTCAATTCTCCCTACGGGCGGAAGCTATTCACTGAACGAGTGGATTTATGACAGCGACGATACCGGTGGCGGCCGCAAGCTCGAGGAGTACTGGAGAAGCACCAATCATAAAGGCTTGAATAACGTCCCTGTTATGGCAGATGGCGCCTGGCGTGCTGACGGCCAGCCCTACGAAACCGATGCACCTCCGTCATACGATGGAGAGCCGCGTACAGGAGTTGGCACATCCGGAGATGAAATACGTATTTTCGCAATCAACCGTCACGATGGATTTGTAAACGTCCTCTTTATGGACTGGACCACCAGAAAAGTCGGAATCAAAGAATTGTGGACTTTGAAATGGAATACCGACTATAACATTGCCGGCCCCTGGACTACAGCCGGCCTCGCACTACCGGGCGACTGGCCGCAATGGATGAGACATTTCAAAGACTACTAAAAATAAATTATCATTGAACAAAAATAGCCGGCTTAATAAACCGGCTTTTTTCTTGGTCCTGTCTGTTAGATGTGTGGAACTAATAAATAATTGCAGTGGCTTCTTCAATCCTCCTGATGACCTCTTTGGCATCGGCACAGTAAGATACGTAACCGTCGAAGCCCTTCTGCAACAGGGCCTCGGACTCAGATTCACTTAAATTATTCACGAGCGCTATAATCTTAATAGTCCTCAAATCCTCATGCGTATGAATGCATTCACAAATGCTCATCGCATCTATGTCCTCAGACAACAGGCTCACAAGCAAAACATGAGGGGCAAATTTATGAACTATCGCACCGGTACCAAAATTACTCCGGACGGTCTTGACTTCGTAGTCTGCTTCGCTTCGCAAAACATCCGCCAGGGCCGATGCAGTCTTATCGTTGCTGTCCGCTACAAGTACCCGGATTTTGCCCACCGGAAGTGCCGAGGTTGGCATATTATGCATCTTCATAAACCGAACCAGCTCGTTGACAGGTATTCGCCTGTCCTTGCTGCCCGGTATGCGATAGCCCTTGAGTTGGCCGTTATCAAACCACTTCGAGACCGTTCGTGGAGCAACGTGACAAATCTTGGCTACGTCCCCCGTCGTTAGTACGTCTTTGCCTTTTGCCATTTCAAGATTCCTACCACTATGAATGATATTCAAACCGTATCTTTAATCGGTTCTAAATCGAAGGTTGATTAGCATTCAAAATGCAATTTTTAAGTCCCCGCCGTTTTATTTCGCAAAATCCCTATAGAAGGAACAAATAAACATTTATTTCGTCATCACTACGTCCTATAAAGACAAGAAAGCTTTTCGATTTCAGACGGAAACCGCAGATATTCAATTGTTCCTCTGCAAACATCGAGTGCTCAAAATATCTTTGATTTATCGGTCGGTGGCGGTACAATTGGGGAAAAGGAGTTTTATATATGCAGATATTCTTGTCTCGGCCGGACATAACCGCCAAAGAAATCGAAGCGGTCTGTGAGGTGCTTCGCGGCCCAGAGCTTTCGCTTGGCCCCAAGCTAACGGAATTTGAAAAGGCTTTTACCGACTACACCGGCTCAAAGCGGGCAGTTGCCGTCAACAGTGGGACCAGCGGGCTGTTCTTGTCTATGTTGGCTCTGGGAATCGCACCGGGTGATGAAGTTATTACAACGCCTTTTACTTTCATTGCCTCTGCGTCTTCGGTCATGATGGCCGGCGCAAAACCCGTCTTTGTTGATATTGACCCGCAAAACCTGAATATCGACCCTGCAAAAATCGAAGCTCGAATTACAGACCGGACAAAAGCCATTTTGCCCGTGGAGGTTTTCGGCAATCCTGCCGGCCTCGACAAGGTCGCTGAAATTGCTCAAAAACACCATTTGTCCGTAATAGAAGATAGTTGTGAAGCCCTCGGTTCTGAATTGAACGGGAAAAAGACCGGGACATTCGGTACAATGAGCGTATTCGGCTTCTATCCAAACAAGCAGATTACCACCGGCGAAGGCGGGATGATTCTGACCAACAACGATTCTCTGGCCGATATGTGTGTATCACTTAGAAATCAGGGAAGGGGACCCGACGGCACATGGCTCGGACACGAAAGACTGGGCTATAATTTTCGCCTGAGTGATATAAATTGTGCGCTCGGAATTGTCCAGCTCTCGAGAATAGACCAAATCAAAGCAAAACGCCTGCAAGTCGCAAAATGGTATCAGCATATGCTCGCTGACGAGTCCAGACTGATAGTACCCACCGAGCCCGATGGCTGTGATATGAGTTGGTTTGTCTTTGTCGTTCGACTGGCTGATGGCTTTACTTTGGACCACCGGGAGCGTATTCTGCACGCCATGAGAAACGAAAACATCCAGGTCAGCAATTATTTCTCTCCTGTGCACCTGCAGCCGTTTATGGTCGAGAAATTCGGCTATAGCCAGGGCGATTTTCCTGTTACAGAGGCCGTCTGTAAAAGCACTATCGCCCTGCCGTTTCATAACAATTTGACTAAGGATGAAGTGGCAATTGTCTGCAAAACATTGAAAGAAGTGTTGGACAAACATCAGCCGTAGATACACATCCTGACATCCTCGAAAAAGGTAAAAATCTATTCCTTGATAACTTGCCTGACACCTGCTGTCTAAGAGCAAAATTGACAGCACTATACCAATAATTCTTGGGAAAATAAGGTAAATATCGCAGTTTTTTACACTTATTGCTTGGCATTTGCGGACTTTTTTGTTAAATTTATAATAGAGGCAAAATCCAAAGGCTGGCGGAGGAGACCAGCCGATAATATGTTGCTTAGGAAGGGAGAAAATTTATGAGAGGATGGAGAGCTAAACTCGTTTTTATGCTGGTGGTCTATTTTGGAGGCTTTGCGACTGCGATTTATACTTTGGCGCCCGCCCCTGAAAACAATGCCAATGCTTCTGCTAATTCTTCGTTTTTTCGAAGTGTAAAGGCTGATGTGGAAGAAAAAAGCTCTGTTTTTTCGGCGGTTAAATCAGACGAGTTCAAAAATTCTGTGAACTCAGGGATACAAAAGTGTTTTGAGTTTAGTAAGGATGCTGCCTGGCGTACTGCCAGATTCATAAAACAAAAGATTGATGAAAGACAAGCTCGGACTGATAGCTGAGAAAATTGCTGATTTACGATTTGCGATTGCCGATTGAAACCGAAAACCGGAAATTGCAATTCGTAAATCGATGTTCCGCCGTTCTTAATTGCTAAATTATAATTCGTATATACGTTGCCGGGTTCTTCCGGAGGGGGGCGTATATACAATATTGAATGGCCGTGGGTCACCCAGAGGCTCACGGCTTTCAATATATCAAGCCAAAGCCCTGAGTCTTATAATCCGAGTTTCACTTGCTCGTTGAATGTTCGCAACTGCACGCTTATAGTGTTTAGCACCCAGTCGATATAGTGCAATTTGTGAGTGGGCCGATGGTGCCCTTCGTTCATCAGGCCGTTCCTTACGGTTTTCAAGAATCTGCTTATTGTTTGTGAGCTTATCTTAGTAGGTTCCGCAGCCCATTGCTTTAATTCTTCATATTCCAGTCGTAATTTCCTGCTGCTGCATAACTGTTCAGCGGTTAAATAATCACCGGGATTGTAATCAAGCTGAAGACCTTTGAGACACATGATTAACGGCTCATAATTGGTCTTTTCTCCAAGACGAATAAATTTATACTGATGGACATGCGTAGTCGCCTGGGCCGGCGGCTTATCTGCTATACCCCCTCCGCCAAGATACCACCTGCGCTTACTCGTTCTGGCAAACACAAGCTCCTCGCCATTCGTTTCTTCGCTCTGTTCCCCGGCGGAATCCGACAAAGCCGATGAAAAACGATTGGAATATTGTGTTATCTCATCATGACCCATTCTTGAAACCCAAAATCTGCCTGAGTCCTTTCGTTCAGGACCGCCGCCGAGCAAGAGTAAGCACTTAACAAAACCCAGAGGCAATATTTTTTGGTTATCAATCTGTCTTTTTCGAAGCTGGAAAGAAAGATGCAGGCTATGTGGGCGAACGTCATAGAAATTGGTTATCTCGTGTATCAACTTATTGAGAAGCCACGGATCCGAAGTTGCCGGCCGGGAAAGTTCTCCCCGAATGTTCAGCCGTCCCGGAGCAAGTTCCAGAAAACCGCACCGCCGGCCATGATCGGTTGAGCCTGTGTGATCGTCGATGTATCCACCGAGTTTCCAGGATAAAACATCCAGGTGAAAATCATAGAAATACTTGAATCCGTCATATATCGCGTCTTTCTTGTTTTGTATGCTCCTTTGGGGATTGACTGCCGCAGGACCAAGATTGCTCAGCTCAATCTCTGCGCCTAATGGAACCAGCCCGGGCTGAAGACTCGAATAAATTAGTCTCAGCTTTGCTTGTGCAATGCGTGCATCAAACATACTATTCGATGCACGTACCGCGTATTTGACATAATCAATGAGGTCGTGCTTGTCACACGGCATTGTTTGAAGACATTTTCTAATTATCAAATCTACGGCCTTGCTGTTTGCGTTTACCATTTGCAAAGCCGCAAGAATACTGACTGACTGCTTAAAATATCGCTCTGAAATATGCATATGCTCAAGTTCAAACCGGTATCTGGACTGGATTTGATCATCGAGCTGATTGAGCAGAACCTGCCTGACAACCAGACTCAGATAGTTCTTCATAAACGGCCTGGTTTCCGGGTCACTGTATAAGTGTTTTATGCTCGGCCGGGGCCTGTCCAGCTCGTGCTCAAGATAATAATCGCTGACGGCATCGGTGTGATAATGGCTCATAACAAGATCACGCTCGGTCGTCGCGAGCAGCTCCCGGTTCGCACGACGCTCCGATTCTGCGTCCGCCGTACGCTCGCCGGGACGGACATGTCTTTTGATGAATTTCTCTATGCGTTTTCGAAGCCAAAGCTCGTGTATAAGATTAACATGGAACCTGTCGCCAAAGTGCTGCTTCATCGAGCTGAGAGTTACAAGGTAAGCATGTGCTTTGACCGATCCATTTGCCGTGTTGACTTGCACCATTTCTCTTTCATAACGCTTGCCTTCATACCTGTCGATTTCAGCCATCGCCCAGCCGGGAATATCATAGACCACCAGCCCTTCGATTTTTGATGACGGTGCTGAAACGGCATAGAAATAGACATTGTCCGGGCTGAGCTTTCGATAATGGGCAAGAAAGGCCGGCTCCGCCCAAAGGGTCTCGCCGTCAACTTTGGATGCCTTCCTGCTAAAACTTAAACCGCTGACGGATTTGAAGATTCGACTGTCCCGCAGCGAGCCGTAGATAAACAGATTTACCTTTCTCTCGTTCATATTTCCTGTTTCAGAATTTGTGTCAATCTTATTTTATATCTGCGAATTCAGTCTTTTCGGATCTGTTTCCACAACCTGAATAGCTCTTTAAATGCACGAAGAATTACATGCAAATTCGCTCCGGTTTGTGCCCCTGCCGTCCGCGGATAATGATGGACGCCCTGCTGTACCACAAGATAACCTTTGCGAACAGCACGAGCTAAAATTTCAGCATCGATAAGGGCCCCGGCACTTACTAACTTAATGTTATCAAATATTTCCCTTTTGTATAACTTGAAAGCACAGTCGATGTCGCGGATTTTCATGCCGAACAGCAGGCAAACAAGTTTCGTCCAGCACCAGCCGTTGATTTTACGTATGAGGTTGTCCTGGCGGTTCAATCGATAGCAGCTAACAATATCGTATTGACCCATTAATCCAAGCAGTGCCGGCATCTCATTAATATCGAACTGGCCGTCCCCGTCGGTATAAAAGACAAGCTCTTTTGTCGCCGCGTTGAAACCCGATTGAAGCGCCGCCCCGTATCCAAGATTGCCCCGATGATGCACAACTTTGATCCTGTCATTTCCGCGGGCAAGCTCATCGGCAATCTTGCCCGTATCGTCGCTGCTGCCGTCGTCAACGATAATTACTTCAAAGTCGGCGTTGAGCTTTTCCAGTACGACAACTGCCTTTTCTAATACGCCGGCGATATTGTCCTGTTCGTTATAGCAGGGAAAAAAAACGCTGATGGAAACATTGTGTGCTGGCTCAGTCATAATAAAAAACATAGAGCATAAGACTTATGAACTTATTTACTTACCACCTCTTGATTTGAGACACCCTTATCAATTCACTTACATATTTGCTTTGCAGAGCTCGGTAAAGGTTCACCAACTCCGTGTTTTTCTGAGCTTGGGCGACATTCTCCAGATAATAGCCTGCTAACCGTCCCGCTTCAAGCCTGTCACGATAACCGTCCTCATTGGCCCATTTAGCCTCATTGTCTGTAAACCTCTTGATATAATCTTCGCAAAACTTTTGAACGTGTGGTCTTATCTCGACGAACCTCGAAGCTAAAAGTATTATTTCAATCATAGCCGCAGGCGATTCATTCAATTCAAAGGCCTTGACGGCAAAATCAAAACCCTTCTTCTTCTCTAATATCCCTATACGATAGTAAAGCCAGCTGCGGGCGCAAATAAGGTTCCGGTGATAATCGTCCGGGTAAAGGGTTTTGCCGTCAAATATACCATCAAAGAGCGCCTTGCCCTGCGGTGTTGTTATATCGACGTACAATCTCTGCTTATCATTGAAGAAAACAACACGCCAATTCATATTACGTTCAATACCCTGCAAGGCGTGATAGGATGTTTTAGTATAATATTCATCCCGCGGAGGCATGCTGCAATTTGACTGAGGCATTAACACTAACCAGACGCCATATTTCCTTAGCTGCTCATCCATCCACTGACCGATCTTTATATAATCGTCATTAGTTAAATCCTGCCCCCTGGATGCGGCTCGTGCCAGCCTCTGACCTGTGTCATAGCCCCCACCCATAATATCCGTCCAGACATCAAAGGCTTCCCGGTTATAAGCCGCCTGTGCCCTGCCGTCCATAAATAACTGTAAAGGTATTTTGCCCGTATTCGGGTCGGGCTCCTGACCGAAAGCTACAAAACCACCCTCTGTCCAGTAATTAAACATATTTCCTTTTAACTTGTTATCTTTTATGAATTTGCAGGCGTAAAACGGCTTTTGCCCCGAGTCGGTCATCCGCATAAACATCGAAGTTAATTTCGGGTCGCGAGGCCATGAATCCAGATAAATACGCTTAAATTTAAGGCCCCACCATACGCCGAAATACATCACAAGCATCGCACCCGACAAAACAAAAAATAATTGCTGATTATAACTCATCACCCCAACAGCCAGATGTTTGTTTTTCCGAAAGTTTGTAAATGCTGAAATTGCACGAACAAGCTGGTCAATCAACATTGCTATAATCGGGCAGGCCGCGATGGCCGCCACAGGAATAAATCTGCGCGAACGAACCGCCATATAAATCGTAAGAGCGGCTATAAGCATCAGTGACATATCTATTTTCGGCCACTGATAACCTATGGGAAGTTTCATTTTCCGCCTGGTTTGCTGGTCAACAGACTTGGAAGTTTTTATCAGCACAATAGCCCAGGCCAAAAGAGCCGCCCAGCCCATAATGTACACCACTAAAAAAGGCACCGCAGTACCGACCGGATTGGTCCAGTCAAAAGCCGGATGCCACTCGTGAATGTTACGCCATCTTGCTGCGTGCTCGCTCACACTGATAGCAAAAGTATGAGTCAGGTTCGTTAAATGAAAAGGATTGAACACAACCGTAGCCACAAACGCTGCAAAAGCAGCCCCAATAGTATGATACACGCCCTTCCATCCGATCGAAACAAGATTGTTCTTGTAAAATACCAGCAGAATATCCAAAACTATCACGAGAATTGAAAACAGAAAGGACGGCAACGTCAAACCCGCCCTGGAAAGAACGAAATATAAGAAAGGCCAGGCGGTAACATTGTACAAAATAGCAGTCCACTTTTTATTTAAGTTGGTAAACAGATGCAAACCTATAAACGGCACAAGCATTATGAACGCGTAGATATATCCGCCGTGGACATTGCACCAGAAAACCGCCACCGGAACAATCAGCCATATATACAAAACGTTGCGATATGTCGTAAGGGCAAGTATAAGCAAAAAGACTGCCACTAACATATTCGAAAAACCCGCCGGGCGGATATCGAGAAATGAACGTCCCGTAAACATCGCAAAGCAGGAAAAAACCGCACACAGCCACGGATGGACACCCAGCAACCGCCCCGTGTAATAAACACAAACCACAGTCAATATGTAAATAGCAAACTTCCAATAGACCAGCGCGTTGGATGGAAAACTTACTCCGTCCGCATAGGATGATTCGGGAATCAACGAATAGAAGATAATGTGCGTCAGCCAGTTCTGATTTATCCAGCCGGTCGGGTGCCAGTATTTGACCGTTTCGATGCCGACTTTATCCGTAATCCATTGGGCCCAGTTTGGCCAAGTTTTAATCTCTTCTTCCGTCGGCCCTGCTTTATGTGAATTCACGCTGAAAGGCTCGACTGTATCAACCCCGTGATTGACAAAATGCCGCCCGCAAGCCATCGCGACCCACGTATCACCCGCGGCCACCATGTGTGTACACGCATGAAATGTAAATATAAGCATCGCCACCCAGCAGATGACAATGGAAACACGCCGCAGATCAGAAAACATTTTACTCGTGACATGTACCTCCTGACTTCTGTCTTCTGACTTCTGTCCTCTGTTTGTCAACTTCTGATTCTTACTTTCTACTGACTCAGCCATTCTTCCAGTCTGTTTAAACCCTTGGTAATCTGCTCAAGCGAACAGGCAAAACTCAAACGAACGTTATTATCACAGCCAAACGGCAGCCCCGGAACCACCGCAACATTAGTCTGTTCCAGAAGCGCCTTTGCAAAATCCATACTGCCGTTAATCTGCGCACCATTAATATTTCGGCCATAATGCCCCGAAACATCAGGGAAACAGTAAAAAGCACCCGTACTTTCCGGACATTCCACACCATCAATACTGTTCAGCCGTTCACACATATACTTGCCGCGACGCTCGAATTCCTGTCTCATACTCTCTATGGCCTGCTCGGCAGGCTCACCTAAAGCCGCAATCGCCGCATACTGACCGAAGGTGACGGCATTCGAAGTCATGTGAGACTGAAGGCGCCCCATCGCCTTGATAACATCAAGCGGCCCAGCCGTATATCCCAGACGCCAGCCCGTCATAGAGAATGTCTTGCTGAAGCCGTTAAGAGTCAAAGTCCTGTTGTAAGCATCATCACTCAGCGATGCAAAACTCACGAACCTGGTATCACCATAGATTAGCTTCTCATAGATTTCATCCGAGAGCACCATTACCTTTGTCCCTTCGAGTACCGTAGCAATGGCCTTCAGCTCTTCCGGTGTATAGGTAAAACCGCCAGGATTACTCGGCGAATTAATCAAAACCATAGCCGTTTTCGGCGTAATGGCCTCTTTCAACTGCGACGGTGTCATCTTGTAGCTGTTTTTCTTATCGGTTTGAACAATCTTAGCAACCGCCCCGGCCAGCTTTATCGTCTCCGGATAAGTTACCCAGTACGGTGTAGGCAAAATAACCTCGTCACCCGGGTCAAGCACTGCCTGCATCACAAGATAGACAGAGTGTTTGCCCCCGATATTGACAATAACCTGCTCAGGGCTGTATTCGAGACCGTTTTCCTTTTTAAGCTTGTCTGCGATAGCGGCCCGCAGCTCAATCAGACCGGATGAAGCCGTGTATTTCGTCTTACCGGCCTTCAGCGCCTCGACAGCCGCCTCCTTGATATATTCCGGCGTATCGAAATCCGGAGCACCTGCCCCAAAACCAACCACGTCCGCTCCTTCTGCTTTTAACTCCTGCGCACGCGCCGAAACCGCCAATGTCGCCGATGGCGGCACATCCTGAGCTCGTTTACTGACTTTCATCTTATTCAAACCTTTCTAAATTGAATTCTAAACAACTCCTGTATTCTGTTTTAATTTAACCACCCGACTATTAAATACAAAACTACAACAACAGTCAAGAAAATTGATACCTGACCAATGCTCTGTATATTGTTTGTAGGGGCGGCTCGCGAACCGCCCTCATGAATAATAATCCCACGCACGTGATTTGGCATAACTACATGCTTGCCCCGTTTGAGTGCCGTTTACTCTAATGGGATCATTTAGACCGAAGTGAGCGAAGCGAACGTGGTGGAGAAATCTGGCACACGCAATTACGTTTGTACACGTTTACAAAGGCAAGCCTACGAATCTGGAAAGCCGAGGTCGTGGAGTACTTCACATCTGGACGATTCATTTAACGAGGCCGTCGTGGACCCAAGCACAAGAGTGAAACTAAGCTGGATGCCTGTTGGTGGGCTGGGCTTTTTCACCATGCGGCTCGATTGCCTCCATTCTGACGTGCATCGGTTGTACATGCCAAACCTGCCGGCAGTAATCCCGGATGGATCGGTCGGATGAGAACTTACCCATGCGTGCAACATTGATGATAGATCTTCGTGTCCACGTCTGAGTATCGTACCATAGCGTGCTGATCCGCGTCTGACATTCGATATATGATTGGTAATCAGCCAGCACCAGGAACGGGTCGCTTTTGAGGAGGTTGTCCACGAGCGGACGAAAGAGGTTCGTGTCACCGCCGGCCAGCGAGCCGGAGGCGATGAAGTCCAGCGCCTCACGCAAAGCAGAGTTCTCCTCGTAGATACCGAGTGGATAATAGCCGTCTGCCTTGATATCTTGGGCCTGGTCTGCCGTCAGTCCGAACTGGAAGAAGTTCTCGGGGCCGACCTCTTCACGGATTTCGATATTTGCTCCGTCCAGTGTACCAATGGTAAGGGCGCCGTTTAGGGAGAACTTCATATTGCCCGTGCCGGATGCCTCCTTGCCGGCCAGGGATATCTGCTCGGAAAGATCGGCGGCGGGATAGACAGGCTGGGCGTTCTTGACGTTGAAGTCTGGGAAGAACACCACCTTCAGGCGTTCAGATACGGCTGGATCGTTGTTGACGACTTCGGCGATTGCATTAATGAGCTTGATGATGAGCTTGGCCATGAAATAGCCGGGTGCCGCCTTGCCCCCGAAGATAAATGTTCTGGCCGGTATGTCGGCCCGGGGATCACGTTTAAGACGAAGGTAGAGCGTCAGAATGTGGAGCACATTAAGGTGCTGGCGTTTGTACTCGTGAATGCGCTTGGCCTGAATGTCGAAGAGCGACGCAGGGTCCACTCTTATACCGACACGCTGCTCAATAAGGTCGCCAAGTCTGCATTTGGCGGTGTGCTTTACGTCGCGCCATTGCTGCTGGAACTCGGTATCATCGGCAAACGCCTCAAGCTTCCGAAGTCGGTCAAGGTCGTGCAGCCAGTCCTCACCGATCCAATCATTGAGGAGTTGGGTAAACGGTGGGTTGCTCACCGCCACGAAACGCCGTGGGGTGACACCATTGGTAACGTTGCAGAATTTCTGGGGCCACATCTCGGCAAAATCACACATCACGCGCTCTTTCAGGATATTAGAATGCAGCTCGGCCACACCGTTGACACAGTGGCTGCCAACTGTGGCAAGGTTCGCCATGCGCACTGAGCGCTCGCCGGATTCGTCGATGAGCGACATGCGGCCTACCCGTGCTTCGTCATCAGGGAACCGCGCGCGTACGTTCTGGAGGAATCGATGGTTAATGGCATAGATGATTTGCAGATGGCGCGGCAGCAGCCGGCCGAACAGGGATACCGGCCATGTTTCGAGTGCCTCAGGCAAAAGGGTATGGTTGGTATAGGAAAACGTATTTCGCGTGACCTCCCACGCCGTGTCCCAGTCTATCAGGTGTTCGTCAACAAGCAGACGCATCATTTCAGCCACTGCAATGGAAGGGTGTGTATCGTTGAGCTGAACGGCCCAGCGCCTGTGGAATTGCTCAAGCGGACGGCCCAGCCGAAGATGTACGCGGATCATGTCCTGCAAAGAACAAGTGACAAAAAAGAACTGTTGCTCTAACCGTAGAGTCTTGCCCGCGCCATGTTCGTCATTCGGGTATAGGACCTTGGTTATGTTTTCTGAGACCATCTTGTTTTCGACCGCGCGATAGTAGTCGCCGTGGTTGAACGCCTCGAAGTCGAAGGACTCCAGGGCCTCGGCTTTCCAGAGACGAAGGCGGTTGCAGGTGCCGACACGATAACCAAGAATGGGCGTATCATAGGCCACACCCTTGACGACCGTGTCCGGCATCCAACGCACCCGGTAATGACCCTGGTTGTCTGTCCAGTTCTCGGTGCGTCCGCCTAACGGCACTTCGAAGGTCAGCTCAGGCCGTATGATTTCCCAGGGATTGCCGAAACGAAGCCATTTATCGGAGATCTCCACCTGCCAGCCATCTCGGATAATCTGATCGAAGATACCGAATTCGTAGCGGATGCCGTATCCGATGGCTGGTATCTCAACTGAGGCGAGCGAATCCAGATAGCAGGATGCCAGACGACCCATGCCCCCGTTGCCGAGTCCCGGTTCCTCTTCTTGATCAAACACCTCGTCCAGATTCAAGCCGAGTTCGGTCATTGCCTTATGCGTCTGGTCCATAATCCCCAGATTGAGCAGGTTGTTGGCCAGATGCGGTCCTGGGAGGAACTCGGCTGACAAGTAAGCTACGACTCGTGCATCCTGCTCGGTGTAGGCTTCCAGGGTCCGCACGCCCTGCTTGAGTACACGGTCACGGACTGTCAACGCCAGGGCTGTGTATAGGTCGTTAAGCGTCGCGGCCCTGGGTACACGGCCTATACTGCAAAACAGGTTGTCGAGGAATGACTGCTTGATGTCTTCGACACGTGAGCTGGTGCGCATACTGGCGGCCGGTGTGCGCTTGCGTGCATCATGAGGAATTTTTTTCCTGTCTGCTGGCATAAACGTATCCTTTCGATATATCAGCGTTCTTCCACACAAGTCTAACCATTGTCCGATATGCCGTCAATGGATATCCATCTCGAAATATTATGCAAATCCGTATCGTCCTTCCTATTATGAAACATTTTGCCCAACCACAACAACAGTCAAGAAAATTGACATTCCCCAAATACTCCGTACATTGTTTGTAGCGGCGGTTCGCGAACCGCCCTCTGTTTTTTGTAGATCCGGCCTTCCGTGGACGGAATCAATAATCACTTACGT
This sequence comes from Planctomycetota bacterium, assembly GCA_014384025.1. Taxonomy (GTDB): domain Bacteria; phylum Planctomycetota; class Phycisphaerae; order Sedimentisphaerales; family Anaerobacaceae; genus NIOZ-UU13. The sequence goes on from JACNGQ010000149.1 coordinate 36,977, forward strand.
ATATGACGGCGGTAACGTTATAGCCGAATACGACGGCAATAACAACCTCACACGCAAATACATCCACGGTGCGCGCGTTGATGAGATGGTCTGTATGATAGACGTCGCAGACAGTAACGCTGTCTATTACTATCACTACGACGGTCTGGGTTCCGTTAAAAACATTGTCATTGCGAAGGAGCGAAGCGACTTCGGCTTTTCTTCAATACCAACTCAAAACTCAACACTAAAAACTCAAAACTAAATTGCCGGCCGAAGATTCGATTACGAAACAGGTCTTTACTACTACCGCGCACGATACTATAATCCATACATCGGCCGGTTCTTACAGACAGACCCTATCGGCTACGGCAATGGCATTAACTGGTATGCGTATTGTGGAAATAATCCACTGAATTTTGTGGATCCAAGTGGCTTAGTAACAGTTACTTTCTATGATCCGGATGATGTATTGTATACTTATCTACCAAATGGCGATATTTCTGGACAGGTTAGTGGTGGATTCGAAGAGTATGCCGATGATTTCAAGTACAATTACGAAATGAAAAATTTTGGCGATATATTAAATGCATTGTATAATCTTCGCCACAAGGAAGGTGCCGAAGTCACTGAAATTTATATCTATGATCATTGTATGAACGATGCAGGTCAAAATGTGACAGGTTTGGAATTCGGCAAAAGCAAGTATAAATTTGAAGGTGGTGAACTTGAAAAGTACACGAAATTATTTGGATTCCTTAGGGAAAAAGGATATCTTACAGAGGATGCTACTATTAACTTCAGACACTGCTTTCTTGGGTTGGAACAAAATAAGAGCAAGCTCGAAAATTTAGCCGAATGGACAAAAGGAAATGTGACTGGCGTTAATGGATGGATATTACATAAATCTATTAGCTTTGATAGGAGTAAAGGAGATAATGGGTGGGATAAAACGAGGGTGCCTTGGCATGCTTATTACTTCATCAATGAATAGCCGAGGGCTGACTACGCGCCCTATCAACCTAACTTAGCCAAATGGATACTAAGCAGTTACTCTGAAGCTATATATAATAAGAAAACAGGGATAGCTACATGGAACGCAGGTACGACCTATGATGAAGCTTCGAAATATGGATACTGATACGTGATATTTTAAAAAGCAAAGAAATTAATCGAATATTGATATGCGGCTGAATTTAAATAAAAGGAAAAAGATATGAAGACGAGAGCGGTGATTATTGTCTTGATGATCAGTGTGCCTGTTTGGGTTAATATGAGCAAAGGCCAAAACGCTATCAAAAAGCCAGAAAGAAATACTTTTTCTCAATATTATGAGCAATATGAAGTAGATATCAAAGCCAATGCGTCTGGATATAAGCTGCTGCTGGATATAAGTGACATTGTTAACTTCAAAGACATTGACCAATTTATCGACCTAAATGACATATCAGGTCTAATCCGACGAAATGGTTTTATTGTCATAGAGCCAGGAATTTACTCTGAGTTTTCCAGCCACGATTTTGATACTATTTACCAAACCCTCGGATGGTTAAAAATTCCTGCATTTGTTACTTCCGACACAGGTCTTTTCATTTACCATACTCTACTTGCTGATTCGCTTAAAGGTATTGAAGAATCGGAACTTTCAGATATTTGGCTTCACGCCATTGATCCCAAAAGTCAACCGTTCACTATTTATAAGGATGATGCTATTTCCTATGTACGAGGACTCGATCTGATGGCACTACTCGGCTCAGGTGAAGCCCTGAAAATTCTGACTAATGAAGGAAATACAGACCACGAAAGGTATGGCCTCCATCTTAGTAAATTGAAGAGCCAAGTGGTTACTTTGGATCATATTAACTGGCATGCAAACCTATACTGGTCCTGGTTATATTGCATACAAGCCCTATTTCAGGAAGTGCCAGAGGGATATCCTGGATTTCTACGTACACAAATCTGGAACAAACGACAACTTAACACCGCTCTTGCTTCGTGGACGCAATTTCAAGACGATGTAACTCGACATTATGATCCCGCCGAGCCACAACCCATGGCTCTTGGTATAACTATGCCGCTACGTCAACAACCTGTACCTGCAGGTTATGTTGAGCCGAATCCATTGTTCTGGGGGCGATTATTATCACTAACTCGGATGACATCTAAAGGTCTGGAGGATCTCAATGTGTTGACGTCGGAAGCTCGTCAACGATTCACTGAATTTGAAAAGCTAT
>JACNGQ010000385.1 GCA_014384025.1 Planctomycetota bacterium
ATACACTGGGCAGCGTATCACGACCGGCCTGAAATTGTTGAATTGCTTATAACCAAAGGTGCTGACGTCAATGCAAAGACCTCGTTGGGCCAGACGCCGCTGGAGTTAGCCAAACCAAGGAGAAACACGAAGACTATCAAACTTCTACAAAAGTACGGAGCCAAAGAATAATGCAGTCGCCAAAAGAACAAATCACCTGAAAAGCCTGGTATAACCGGTGCTTTTCTGTTATCATTTCACCGTAAAATCGAGGAGAAAATTATGTTTAATAAAGTTAGCATTATCAAATCTATGACTGTTGTGCCGCTAATCCTCTGCATTTGTTTGACAGAAACCACAGTTGCAAACAGTACAACATCAATGCATAATAAAGCTGAAGATTTTAACGTCGGCGTCTGCACGCACTTCAGTCAGGGCAAAGGCATACTGGAGATGAACATCAAGAGTATGAAAAACGCCGGCATCGGTGCAATCCGTGATGAAGCAACATGGTCGAGCATAGAGCGCCAAAAAGGCATCTTCGTTATGCCTGAGAGACATAATAAATATGTTCGCAGTGCAAGTGAGGCCGGACTGGACGTCATGCTGATACTTGACTACGCCAACCGCTTTTATGACGATGGCGACCGCCCCCGCTCATCTGAGGCGATTGAAGGATTTTGCCGTTACGCCGAGTTTGTAGTGCGCCATTTCGGAAAAGACGTTCGTCTCTATGAGATATGGAACGAATGGGACATTGGAATCGGCCTGCCGAAAAAATACGACAAAGGAGGTTCTCCCGAGGATTATATCAAGCTGCTCAAAGCTGTTTATCCCCGAATCAAGGCCGCCGAACCGGACACAATTGTCATCGCCGGCGGATGTACCAGCGGCGCTGTCAACAAAGGCTGGTTTGAAAATATTATCCGGCTCGGTGCCCTTGATTATTCCGATGCCGTCTCGATTCACAGCTACAACTACAGCGCCGGATTCCCCGAACGTTCTCCGGAAACCTGCTCGGCGTGGATGACCAACGTCCAAAATATGCTGAGAAAATATAACAAAGGCAAAGATGTCCCCTTTTACGTCACCGAGATGGGCTGGCCCACACACATCGGCAAAAGGAGTACCACCCCGCAGCTTTCCGCTTCGTATCTGGCGAGGCTGTATCTTCTTGCACGCACCTCGCCATCTTTCCGCGGCCTCTGGTGGTATGACTTCCAGGACGACGGCTGGAAAGCCGAGTACAACGAAAACAACTTCGGCATCGTCCGCCCCGACCTCACTCCCAAGCCCCACTACTACGTAATGGCTGATATCTCCGACCTGATTACACGCGGTGAGTATATCGACCGTCTTCAAACAAAAGATGATAATCTCTATGTCCTGCGCTTCAAACACAAACAGTGTGATTTCTGGGCCTTGTGGTCCTCAGATGACAAGACTCGACAGGTTATATTGCAAACACAATCGCCATCGGCGCCCCTGACAATTCACCAGCTCGGACACAAGCCTTATCAAAGTTCATGGGGATTTCTTGACTGGGCTGGTAGAAAAGGTGAATTAATTTCAGACAGACTCTCGATTGTCATAGGCCCCCGCCCTTTCCTGATTAGTGGTGATTTAACTAATGTCTCGGTCCTGCAAACAATACCAAGGCCCTTCGAACGGGATTATATGTTTGAATAGTATTTAAGAGGTTTTGATATGAACAAAAAATTAAATCGACGTCACTTCCTGAAATCTGTCGGTCTTGGAACGGCTGCTCTTGCTCTGCCGACGCATTTGTTCGCCGCCGGCAAAAAGAGACCCAACGTCCTCTTCCTCGCCGTCGATGACCTGCGTCCCCAGCTTGGCTGTTACGGCCATAAGCAAATGCTCTCTCCCAACATAGACAGCCTGGGCGCCCAAGGCGTCATCTTTCTTCGCTCATATTGCCAGGTCCCCGTCTGTGGTGCCTCGCGTGCCAGCCTTATGACGGGAGTTCGCCCCACTGCAAACAGGTTCCTCGGCTTTGACACATGGGCAGAAAAAGACCTGCCCGGCGCGCTCAGCGTCGCCAAACACTTCAAAAACAACGGATACCACACCATCTCCAACGGCAAGATATTCCACCATCGCACCGACTGCCTCGATGGCTGGACTGAAGACCCTTGGCGCCCGAAAGGCGGCTGGAGAAATTATCTGCTCGAAGAGAACATAACACTCACAGAGAAAAATCCGGCACACAAAGGGCCTGCTTTCGAGAATGCCGACGTCCCCGATAACGCCTATTTTGACGGGATGATAGCAGACAAAGGAATTTCAGACCTCCGTCGTATAAAGAATACGGATAAGCCGTTCTTCCTTGCACTCGGATTCTTAAAACCACACCTGCCCTTCAATGCCCCGAAGAAATACTGGGATTTATACAGCAGAGAAAAAATCGACCTCGCCGACAATCCTTTCCGTCCCAAAGGCGCTCCCGATGCGGCCTTGCACAACTGGGGCGAATTGCGGGCATACCACAACATCCCCCCAAAAGGCCCCCTCTCGGATGATATGGCCCGCACACTCATTCACGGCTATTACGCCTGCGTCAGTTATACCGACGCCCAGATAGGCAGGGTATTAACCGAGCTTGACCGGCTTGGCCTGCGGGACAACACCGTAGTAGTCCTCTGGGGCGACCACGGCTGGAACCTCGGTGAGCACGGCCTGTGGTGTAAGCACTGTAATTTTGAGACCTCTTTGCATTCACCCTTAATCGTAAGTGCCCCGCGTATCAAAGCCGGCACTCGAACAAACGCCCTGACCGAATATTTGGACATCTATCCATCACTCTGCGAATTATGCAGCCTGCCCCTGCCCAATCATTTACAGGGTAAAAGTTTCGCCCCGCTCCTGAAAAATCCGAACCTTCCCTGGAAAAAAGCAGTATTTAGCAGATATTTCAAGGGCGATTCGGTAAAGACCGACCGCTACCGCTATACCGAATGGCATGACAAGAAAAACAAAGTTTACGCACGAATGCTTTACGACCATTCCATCGACCTTGTTGAGAATGTGAATATTTCCGAAAGACCGGAAAATAATGAGATAGTCAATAAAATGAGCACAATGATTCAGGAGCTTTGAGTGCCTAACAAAATGAATCGTAGCACTGAAAACGAGCGTTTTTGTTTCTGGCAAGGAAGGCGAAGCAGGCCATCAGTTGATGGTCGATGCAGCCTGACGCCGTCCAGAAACGAAATAAGCCGTTTGAATGCAGAGTCGTTTTGTTAGGTGCTCTTTGAAAATAATGCAGCCGTTTACCCTTTTAATCAAACCATCCGGTTCAGACTGCAACGTTGATTGCACATATTGTTTTTACAAGCACCGGGCGCCCGAGGTCGGCCAGGGCAGACAACGCATGAGCGATGAAGTGCTCGAAAGACTTGTCAAAGATTATATGCAGTTGCGTTTCCCCATGGCCGGCTTCGCCTGGCAGGGTGGCGAGCCGACACTGATGGGCCTTGACTTCTACAAAAAAACAGTTGAGCTGCAAAAGAAATACGGCAGCCCAGGCCAGGAAGTTGGCAATTCGCTCCAAACAAACGCCATCCTGCTCAACGACGAATGGTGCCGCTTCCTGCACGAAAACAAGTTCCTTGTCGGCGTCAGCATAGACGGCCCAAAAGAATTTCACGACTACTTCCGCCTCGACCATTCCGGCTCAGGCACTTTCGACAAAGTAATGAAAGCCATCGAAAAATGCAAGGAACATAAGGTCGAATTTAACACGCTCACCTTATTAAACGCCAAAAACGTAGAGCACCCGGACGAAGTGTTTGATTTCCTCGTCGCCCTTGGTACAAGGTATATACAGTTTATCCCCTGCGTGGAGCTCCAAATCGGCACGAATAAGATTACGGATTTCTCAGTTACACCGCAGCAGTACGGCCAGTTCTTATGCAGATTATTCGACCGTTGGTACGAATATGGCCCGCAAAAGCTGAGCATTCGCGATTTCGATTCGTTCCTGTCATATTACGTCACCGGCAAACACTCTATTTGCACATTCGACAAACAATGCAGTCAATACATCGTTATCGAACATGATGGCAATGCTTTCTGCTGTGATTTTTTTGTTGAGCCGAGATGGCAATTGGGCAGCATCTTTGATACCCCGATAGAAAAGCTCGCCGCAAGCAGTATTAAGCGGACCTTTGCCCGGGCCAAAAAGAATATTTGTAATAAATGCCTCGTCTGTAGGCACCTTGCAGTCTGTCGCGGCGGCTGTATGAAAGACAGGGCGCCGTTCGACAAAGACAATTTCGGAAAAGAAAGCTATTTCTGCGAAGGCTACAAGCTCTTCTTCGATTATGCACTGCCGAAATTTACGCAGATAGCCGCGAATATTAACGCCGCCAACGCCGCTAACAACCGTCCCCCCGTTTGACAAAGGGACATTATTATTGGCCGATGACGGCAATGTAACGAAACAATGAATATTTGGAGAAACAAACCATGAACTCGATTAAACGAAGGACCTTCCTCACCCGCTCAATCGCAGCTACGGCCGCCCTCGGTCTTACTTCTTCATCTGTCACTCAAACGTCCGCCGCTCAACGCCCAAAATCGCGCCGCCCCAACCCCATCGCCGTCTCAACGTATTCGTTCTGGCGCTTCAAGAAAAACTTAAAACTCCCTATCGAAACCTGCATCGAAGAGGCCGCACGAATGGGTTTTAACGGCGTCGAAATACTGCACAGGCAAATGGAGGGCGAATCCAACGATTACCTCCAGAAGATAAAACGATGTGCCGTGATAAACGGCATAGACCTGTGCGGCATGTCTATCCACCAGCGTTTCCTCTCACCCGACAGTACATACAAGCAAGAGAACATAGACCACACCCTCAAGTGCATCGACCTTGCATACAAGCTCGGCATACCTCTTATGCGTCTCAATACCGGAACCTGGGGCACAAGCAAAAGCTTCGACGATTTAATGGAAAAACGCGGCATTGAAGAGCCGCTCCCCGGCTACACCGACGAAGACGGCTTCAAATGGGTCATCGACTGCATCGAAAGATGCCTGCCCGCCGCCGAAAAGTCCGGCGTTATACTCGCCCTCGAAAACCACTGGGGCCTGGCCCGCACCCCCGAAGGACTCCTCAGAATAGTTGACGAAGTTAATTCACCCTGGCTCCAGGTCCTGCTCGATACCGGCAATTTCCTCGAAAATCCATACAACAAGCTCGACCAATGCGCCTCTAAGGCGGTCTTCATGCACGCCAAAACCTATTACGGTGGCGGCCTATGGTACAGCCTCGACCTGGATTACCCGCGCATCGCGCGCATTATGCAAAAACACAACTACAAAGGCTATGTCTCACTCGAATTCGAGGGCAACGAAGACTACAAAACTGCAATACCAAAAAGCCTCGCCCTCCTGAGAAAGGCCTTTAGCTGACACCGCTCTCCCCGGCTACTAATAACCGGCTGCGCTCTCGAAATATACACTCAAAACTAAACTACCGGGCTCTCGTAGGGGCAACCCCGCGTGGTTGCCCAAATTTCCTTGTCTTTGAACTTTTACCTTTTTACTTTTCCCTTCCTTTTCGTTTTCTTCTTCCACTAAAGGCGTGAAACACCCGGCAACAGAGACCGCCTCCGACGGGCAAGGCAAACCATAGAGGGGCTTGTTCGCCGAAGGCAAACTTGTTCGCAGAAGGCGAATTCGAATCCCCTTGGGGCTATTGGCCGACAGGCCACCCTCCGTAGCTTCAGCAAAGGAGGGTATCTCCTTACTCAATTTGCTAACGAATAACAAAACGGCCCGGCCTTTACTTGGGCTTTGGCCAAAATCTTTCCAGAACCGCATCAACTAAAACCTTAAGAGTTGTTTCATATAGCTTCCAGTACCAAGTTTCCGATGATTTTTCGTTTGGTGGATCCACCTTACCGCCGTTGCTCTGTCCGCCTTTTCCCTGCGGTTGCTTTTGTTCAAGCTCTGTCTTGGCTTCGGATGCTTGCTGTTTTGCAACCTCAAATAAGTTTTTCCCTAATTGTGATACGTCTGCTTTAATTTCATACAGAGATTCCTTAACATTGTCTGCGTAAGCAGGATTATCTTCATCACGGTCATAGTGTTCCCTCAATTTTCTCAGGGCTTGGTCTGTGTTTATGGCTTTTTGTGTGATATTCTGCCAGCGTCCCTCTACATCTTCTGCCAGCGCCGCCTTGTTTTCATCTTTTAACAAGGCAATCGCAGTATTTACATCTTCGTCAAACATCCATACATGCCGTAAGCAGGGATTTGAGCCATGTTGGTAAAACCAAAGTATTTCGTCTGGATACCTCTCGTAGAGCCACAGAAGCAGGCAGTTACAAACTTTCGTTATTGCTCTTGTTAGATATGGCAAATGCGAAGTTTTTTTGTCTATTTCTGCTGCCCTTTCTTCAACCTTCTTAAAAAGCTTATTAGCAGTTTCTTCTGCTAATTTCTGCCGCCTATATATTTCGTGTATGCTTACATAATGCTCGCCCATTACAGAGTCAAACTTTTTGCTGCTAAGAGGCTTTAATCTCGGAAAACGGAAAGGCTTTTTTTTATAAAAATAAAGAAAGTATTTATAAATTGCTGGTTTTGGGCGATTGGCTTTATATATGGTTTTCTTTTTCGTTGCCATTTGTCAATTCTTAAAAAGGTGGCCATGGCTATGAACGCGACTTGGTTGTTGCGCGGTCGTCCTCACGGATAGACACACCCTGGCCTTAAAATTGGATTTATAACTTAGGATTGTTCCAAGTCTTTTCATGGTGCTTGTCAGTATAGCCAAAACCCCAAAACTGTCAAGAACTAAAGCTCGTATTCTTGACAACATTTTGCCCACTTTTTCTCTTGCTTTCACAGCCTGCTGGTGTTTATAATCATATCAGTAGCGAGTCGTGCAAAAGCACTACATTAATAGGAGGTTATAATGAAACAGCAAGCAACTTTTGTATTTGTAGTTACTTTCGTATGTGTAGTCACCTCTTGGGCCTCAGCGGACATGAGTGGTGGTTCTATTATCTCGTGGGGTTGGGATTCTCATGGCCAAATCAGCCACGCACCCACCGGAAGCGGATTCATTGATATCGCCGCAGGAGAGTTCACCAGTCATGCCCTAATATCTGACGGTTCTATTGTCTCGTGGGGTTGGGATTCTCATGGCCAAATCAGCCACGCACCCACCGGAAGCGGATTCATTGATATCGCCGCAGGAGAGTTCACCAGTCATGCCCTAATATCTGACGGTTCTATTGTCTCGTGGGGTTGGGATTCTCATGGCCAAATCAGCCACGCACCCACCGGAAGCGGATTCATTGATATCGCCGCAGGAGAGTTCACCAGTCATGCCCTGACCCCAGTCCCCGGTGCTACACTTCTCGGCATCATCGGCCTCAGTTTTTCCGGCTGGCTGCTTAAAAGAAAAAGGATGATATAAATAGCACATTCACGCCCCTGCGGTAGCCCTTGACCATCCAGCTATAGCGATATACAATCGCAGCAACTCAATTTTAACGGATTTTTGAAAGGGAAAAGCTTGAACAAAGGCAAACTCATTAAGGCGGAATTATATTCGAGGCCAAATGCCAAGAAATACAGAGCTGCCCAACTTGGTTTGGATGATTTATCGAAGGTTAAAGATAGCGATATATTCTTTTTAGAAACGCTGCAAATGAAAGCTAATTTAGCTGACAAAATTATCGCCAAAGCTGAATCAGAAGGTAAAGATACAACCGACCCAAATATAATGAAAGAATTGGGTGTGGAAATAAATGCTGTGACTACGCCAATTCATAGAGGCGAATCTGTGATGACGGCAATTTTTGTTTCTTTGCAATTACTGATATGTTACGGAGTTGCTATAGGTATTTGGGGACTCGTTTTCAAAAGAAGTTTTTTGGAGTTCGGCCTTTATGGCGTTATCGTGGGTCTTTTAATCAATTTGCTTGTCGTACCCGTAGTTGCTTTTCAAAGAACAAAGTGGCGAATTAGAGATGTGGTGGATGGCGTTGGTATAACATTTGGAAGTTTGTGTCTTATTATTGGCCTTGTGGGTTTAATCGCCTTGGTAATAAGGTTGATATTTTTTTAAGCAGTCGCTAACCTTGCGGGGAATTAAAGGTGTCTGGTACTTTTTATTTGCTCCAATTTTAGTTCACTTTGCACTTTTCACTTTTACCTTGATTTTTCGACCAAAAACGCTAAAAACCATCAATTTTTCACCCAAAATCCCCATTTTCTATCTTTTCCCTTTGTCTTTTGCTCATATGCACATGTGCTCTTATGCCTGCTGAAAACACCTTTGAAGCTGTTTTCAGTCAAAAACGCGCACTGTTAAAAACAAAAATATAAATTTTCAAAATTTTTATCTCCTTTTATCATATACACTTATACTGATTAACTCATCATATCTTCCCAATTTTTCGGCTCAAAACTGTCCACTCGTCTAATTATAGAGGCAGTGTCTTGCCCCGTTAGAGTGCCTTATACTCTAATGGG
>JACNGQ010000304.1 GCA_014384025.1 Planctomycetota bacterium
TCGATGAGATTACTCCACCGTGCAGGACACCCGGGTAACCTTCAAAAGCTTCATCGCACTGGAAGGTGGCTGTAATACCTCCATTATTTGTCGAGACAAACTCTAAACGTAAACCCTTGCTATTTGTTGAGCTGCAGACAACACAATTAGGGTGTACCCAATTTCGTATATTGGCAGCAGTATTTTGTTGTGTTTCAATACTAACGCTATTACCTTTTATTTGCTTCGTGTGATTCTTGCTGCGCTTCAAAAGATATATCTTCATTTTCGATATGGACCAGCAGGATACCATTTAAAACACAAACACATGCTTCCGTTAGAGATAGCTCGTTGCCGAGGCCATGTGTGGCTGAATGCAAAGATTCATCTCCCAAAGAGTACTTCAATCCCTTCGCTTTCACTGTAAAAGGACCGGAGCCATATGGTATTAGTGATACAGGCGTCCCAACCTGGCCATGCAATATACATTTTTCACTTTTATCAACCGCAACAAGCGTAGAGACGCCATCCAGGATAGCTATACGGCCGGGATTACTGGCAACCAAAGCAACGTTTCCTAATGCATGATCAAGGCGGTCACCCACTGCTGCGATAAGAAGAATCTCTTGGCATCCTTGCTCCAAGGCGTATTCTACTGCCAGCTCGACATCAGACTTGTCTTTGTAAAGTGAGCAGGGAATCCGTACAATACTATTGTCGTCGTTCCATATATCAGTGCCAATAGAATCCATGCTACCAATGATAATTCCGGGTTGGAAACCAAGAGCGGCGAGATGTCTCGCTCCAGCATCTGTGGAAATCAGCAAATCACAGTTGCTCGCTATTCGTTTGACTCTTGCTGAGTTCTTCAACTCACCATCGCAGAATATGCAAGCCTTTTTTGCCGAATCAGTGGTCACAGATATTATCCCCTGTTTCGAGTGTGCCTCCCAAATAAGCTGACACAAGTTCTTCGGGCGAGCTTGTTGTTGCCCCTATTACAACTTCAATGTTATTCTGGGTAAACAACTGCTGAGCTCGCTGCCCCATACCGCCTGCAATAATTACGTTCACGTTTTGTTCATGTAACCATTTCGGCAGAACTCCGGGTTCATGAGCAGGAGGGGTTATATCGTTTCTGTTTATAACTTTCTTGAGGTTGTCATCGATATCAAAGATTGCAAATTGGTCACAATGGCCAAAGTGGGGACACAGCCTATCTTGGGCTACTGGAATTGCTATGCGCATTTTCTTATCTCCTTTTATTAAAGATTGCGTTTCAACTAATTCATGGGCGTTGTTATCAAGCTCCAGAATTGGAGCTGATATGTTTTCAAAAGCTTTTGCCGTTTGACTTTGATTGTAGTGAAATACAAATGGTTTTCCTGAATCACAAGATTGTACGATTTGAGGATCTATAGGGATTCTGCCCAAAAAAGGCACACCCATCTGCCGTGCCATAATTTCGCCCCCGCCGGATTTGAATATATCCGTTTCCTCACCGCACTTAGGACAAATAAAACCGCTCATGTTTTCTAATACCCCCAGCACAGAGAGCTTGAGAACGCTGCAAAAACTGATACATTTGCGAACATCCGACAAGGCAACTTCCTGCGGCGTAGTAACGATAACCGCGCCATCGGCATCTTCGAGAAGCTGGACTATCGCAAGAGGCTCGTCACCCGTTCCGGGCGGACTGTCAACAATCAGGAAATCCAGAGTACCCCACTGCACATCCTTGAGAAATTGCTTAATCATCTGATACTTCATAGGACCTCGCCATATCACGGCGTCATCGCTCTGGCGAAGTAGAAAACCAATGGACATGACCTTAAGATTTTCTGTCATTTCAACAGGGAAAAGTGTGTTTCCTGTTATCTGGACAATTTCTTTTTCCAGACCTAAAATCTTTGGGACGCTTGGACCATGTATATCAATATCCAGAAGTCCGACATTTTTGCCCGCAAGAGCAAGTGACATTGCTAGATTTACCGCCACCGTGCTTTTGCCTACACCTCCTTTGCCCGAGAGTACAAGTATCTTGTGCTTAATCTGCTGAAGCCTATTACGAATCTGTGTTTGTTCAACCTGCAGTTGCCTTTTTTGGTCTTCATCAGCATTGGCAAATTTTGTTTTTTCAGTCATCACTATTTTCCTCTTTTGCTATAATTCTACTTATTCTTCTTTGCATTCAGGACATGCGTTGGAAATCTTTGCGGTCAATACCACCTCATATTCTTTAGCAAGTTGTTCAAAAGCCTCTTTAAAGCCTTTAAAAATCACCTTGCTGTCTGCCGTAATTAAGCTGCTCATTGGGCCAGTACGGACTTCTATCTCGTCTTTCTGTAATAATTCACAAAACCAGCCAATTGGTTTGGCCAAATTCTTTTGACGCAGCGGGTACAAACTTACCTCTGCCTGAACTTTCATAATCTCACCTCCGCTGCAATAAAGACCCCGGATGGGCTATGCAACAGACGACAAATCAAATCGGTTAGCGGCGCCAAAGGTAGAAGCCACTTTTGCCCCGGAACGAACAAAGCAGCAGCTATATGCGTTCGGCCATACGGCCCTAAAAGCTGTTTTAGCTGTTTAGGTGAAAACAACCCGGTTTTCGCGTATAATGATTCAGGACTCTGCTGCCTTTTGCGATTTAGTCGTGCCAGCATGTTCAACACGCCGATCAATAACTGCCCTCCGGGTTTGCGAGTGCAGCGGACCATCTCCCGCACAACTAACTCGGCATCGCGAACAAATTCCAATGTTACCATCGCGGCAGTCACATCGAAGACACCATCCTTAAACGGTAAAAAATGACCATCATCTATGTAAAATGAAGTGTTTTGAAGTTTTTTTTCGAGTGCTTTGCTAATCATACGTTCGGAAACATCGACGCCCATGACTTCAAAACCATTTTCATCGAAAAACTGACTCCAATGGCCGGTACCGCAGCCTATTTCTAATAACTTCCTCCCTTGAACATTTCGCAGCAGGCATTTGGAAATGGCCTTTTTCTCCAGGCGGTCGTACATTGCCCCTTCGGCAGTCTCATACCACTTATCATATGTATCAGCTACAGAGTTAAAGTCAAACCGTGTCGGTTTCTTTGTTTTGATTCGCAAATTGGTATTAACCGAGGGCATAAATAACATTTCTCCATAAGGTCTTTATCTCCTCCGACACCCATCCACCAGTATATTCAATTACTGTTGCCTTCATAATTTGGGCCATCGTAAAGGCCTTATCGTAACGAATCTTACCTGCCAGCTTAATACCGCGATCACCGGCTTCTTCGGCAACTTGTGCGGTTATCTCCTGGTTTAAATCTGATTTGTTTATGCACAGTAATGTTGGAATTCCGAAGCTCGCGGCCAAATCCGCAACACGGTCAAGATCATGCTTTCCTGAAAGAGTTGGCTCGGTAATTATTAAAACCAGATCAGCTCCTGTAATCGATGCAATTACCGGACAGCCTATGCCTGGCGAGCCATCAACAATTATCAGGTTCTTTTCTTCTTCAGTAGCAATTCTTTTTGCTTCCTTGCGGATAAGAGTTACCAGCTTTCCGCTGTTTTCCTCTGCAATTCCGAGTTTAGCATGAACCATTGGCCCGAATCGTGTATCTGATATGAACCACTGCCCATTTATGGAGTCATTAAACTCAATCGCATCGACGGGACAGAATTCAACGCATACTTTACATCCTTCACAGGAAATGGGATCAACGGTGAAGGTTTTATCAGCTACATCGTTTCCCTCCCCATTAAGATGTATCGCGTCAAATCTGCACAGCTCCTGGCATTTTCCACAGCCGCTACATTTCTCAGCAATTATGACTGCCCGTTTGCCGCCGGAGAAATTGGACTTTTGCTTTATCTTTGGTTCTAAAACCAAGTGTAGATCTGCTGCATCAACATCGCAATCGGCAAAAACAGCATTTTTCGCAAGACCGGCAAATGACGCCACGATACTTGTCTTACCAGTTCCACCTTTGCCGCTTATAACAACCAATTCTTTCATAGTTTCCTCTCGTAACACAATGTCATGTTACATTTTCCGTGATGCATCCTGAGCAGCTAATACAATCGGGTAAACAGTTGGAGCGCTTGTTAAATAGGGGTGAGTGGCCATTTGTAATGTTTCCAGCTCTGCAAACGACATTCTCTTTTGAATAGCTACCCCGATAAGATTTATTATTTCTCCGCAGGACATTCCGCCAGCCACCTGCCCTCCTAATATAATGCCGGAGTATTTTGAAAAAATTAATTTAATCTTAATTTTACTTGCACCGGGTAACGTTGCTGGATGTTTATCTGCCCCGTCAGCCGTGCCTGCTACAATTTCAAAAACCTCGTTTCGAGCGCTGTTTTCTGTAAGACCAGCCGAACCTAAGACCATACCGTCAATATAAGTTGAGTAAATCGCAATTGTTCCCTTATTCTCTCGCACCACTTTTAACTGATAAAGATTTGCTCCTGCAATCCTGGCCTCCGCGGTAGCTGTGGAAGCCAACATGACAGGGGCGTCTTTCCGAGTGTAAAAATCTCTTTTACCTGCACAATCTCCTACTGCAAAGATATCGGGTTCGATAGTACGCATATATTCATCCACCCATATTCCTTTACCTTTACCCAAGTCTAATCCTGCATCGGTTGCCAATTTTGTATTAGGAATTCCCCCAACGCCCAGAATAATGCTATCAACAGGAATTTCTCTACCGTCTGAAAGACGTACTCCTTCGACTTTTTCGTCCCCTAAAATTTCTTCAACGCCGATGTCGGCCAGTATAGTTACACCTTTTGATTTTAACGTTTCTTCAGCTATCGCAGAGAATTCAATATCAAAAGAATTCGCCAGCAAATTGGGAAGAATTTCTACCAAATAAACATTCATGTTATCTATCTTGGATAACTCATCTGCAAATTCTATCCCTATAAAACCGCCTCCAATTATTAAAATATTTTTTGTCTTTTTGATTTCTTCTATTGAATTTTTGAGATATGACATATCTTTGTAGATGGGATAAACACCCTTTTTGCTAATACCTGGTATGGGAGGAACAATAGGTGAGGAACCAGTTGCGAGAATTAATTTTTCGTAACCATATCTCTTACTCGTTTCAGTAACAACTACCTTTTCTTTCCGCTCTACCTTTATTGCCTCATCAACTATCACACCGATATTGTTCTTTTCTAAAGGGGCATTGCCAAGTTTGTTCTCGTCGGGACTCTTCAAACTTGAAAACATGTATGGAATCCCACAGGGAATAACCCCTTTTTCAACATCCTTCATCAGGGAGATTTTTTTAGCTGGATAGTATTTTCGTGCGGTAACTGCACTTACTATTCCTGCAGGGCCTCCTCCTATAACCAAAATATCTACTTTTTCTTCCATTGTACACCTCAGTTAAAATCTAATGATATTATCTGCGTTCTTAATCCACTCTGCCAGCTGAAGGCCGTTCCAGGTTATATCCCTACCATCGAAAGGATTTCTATTAAACACAAGAAGAACGTTTGCCACTTGACCTTTTCTCCTTCTCTGAACCAAAGAATTTATTGCGCCACCAAAGGAAATGTCCCCATTGATTATCGAGTCTGTACTTGTCATCATCGGGAACGCCCGGCCAATGGTTAATCTCTTCAAGTAATGCAGGGCAGGGATTATCTTCTGCCAGCAGTTCGAAGGCACATTTAACGAGTATGAATTTTTTGTTTGCATCCGAATCTCCCTGATTGTGGTCGGGATGATATCTCAAGGAAGCTCTCCGATAGGCTTTTTTCAATTCGGTTCGACTTACGCTTTCTCTGACTTCGAGGATTTGGCTGGCTGCATGACGAGCCTTCAAATCAAGTATTATCGTTTCTACAAAATCAAAGTCGTCCATTTTCATACTTTATGACTTACGTTTCTTTTTGATATGTTCTCGTACAGACGCAGAAAATCATTTCGATATTCAGGCAGCACATCTATAATCATGTTTCCCGTTGAATAAGCCTCTGCAATTCTACGGTCGTCCGGAATCTCAAGGATCACTTCTATATTTTCCTCATCACAGTATCTTTGTACTCCATCATCACCTAAATCACTGCGATTTATCACTACTGCGAAGGATAGCTTCAACTCTCTGACCATCCCTACCGCTAATTTCAAATCATTCAAGCCAAAGGGTGTAGGCTCGGTGACAAGCAAACAAAAATCTGCCCCCTTAACGGCCTCAATTACCGGACAAGAGGTACCCGGCGGAGCATCTATTATGACAATTCCATCATTCGCCGCCTTCTCTTTGACCTTCTTGATCAAAGCAGGTGACCGTACGTCCCCAATATTAAGTCGTCCCTGTACGAATTTGACGCTATCGGCATTACCCGATTCAACAAATCCGATTGGCTTTTGCGTTTCAGTAATGGCGCCCGTAGGACAAACAAGCACACAACCGCCACATGAGTGGCATAACTGCTCAAAAACGAGCGGTATGTCTTTTAAGCAGATAATGGCACTGTATTGGCAAAGTTGACCGCATTTGCCGCAACCGTCGCATAATTCTGTGTCAACTTCGGGCACACTGATCGTGGCATTGTGAGTTTCTCTAATATCAGGCTTAAGAAAAATATGCCCATTTGGTTCTTCAACATCGCAATCAAGATATTGTACTTCTTTACCCATCTGAGCAATTGAACAGGCAAGATTTGTTGCTATGGTTGTTTTTCCCGTACCGCCTTTGCCGCTGGCAATCACAATTTTCATATCAATCATATACCTCAACATTATTAGGTTTATTCCAATCGAATCTGTCTTTTGCAAACCAGCCTTCTTTGGGCAAGGAATCAAAACAGACCGGCTCTGGATTGTGCCATTTATTCCCCGGCAATATTTCCCACTTTGTGTACCGATTCATCGGCGATGCTGTTTTATCTATCCTGTAACCGTCCGGATGAAATCCAACATTGATTTCAGTTGCAGCAAATGTTTGTTCCATTGTACATCTCCGCTATTGTGTTTCGTCGAATTGCCTTCGAATATACTGGCAGTAGATCGCTGAGGCAGGATTATGAGCCAAAACACGATCCTTGGCAATGAGCGTTGTCACAGGTGCCTCTGAAAGCTGGGAAAAGATCGCATCATGTCCGACACAAAGTCCGCATATAATATTTAGTTGAGTTTCTGCCTCATTAAGCAATTGGGCCTGTCCCGCAGGATTGCACATAACCTCAGGCTTTTCTGATGAGATCCGCTGTAAACCAAAATCCTTCTTGTCAATTCCAGAAACCTTACAACAGACTGAAGCAACCTCAAAGTGCTTTGAAAGAATATTCTCAATGATCCTTGCTTCTTCGCTCAAACCTATACAAAAAGCCAGGCCTATTCTTTGATATCCCAACTCCTTAGCAAATAAAATTATCTCACCCAATCTTGTTTCTTTGCAATAATGCTTCGCCTCAACTGCAGAAGCGGCTTGGTGTAATTTAGCTACATCATTATAATATAAGGGTCTATGCCTCGGAGTCTGCGAGAAGCAATCTTTGCCGTCGTGACATTCTTTACTCTCGCATCGTCCACATTGCGGAGGCATACTCTTTTTCACTTACCTATTCCTTTAGAAAGCTTACTTACTATATTTTTTCTGAACAAGTATGATCGCCTCATTGGGACATTCTGAAACACAGGCAGCACAGCCGGAGCAGGCTTCGCCGTTGACAACAGCTTGTTTACTAACTTCAATGGCGCCTGTCGGACACACATCAGTGCAAATACCACAGCCTGCACACTTCTCAGAGAGAACAACAGCGACCAGGTTCTGGCCTGCTTCCAACTCTCTTATCCTTTGCCCTACCTCATCTTTTTGCCGTTCCAGAACCTGTTCTTGTCCCCTCAGATAAGCCTTTGCCTGCTCCGGATCATCATCTGACTCAGACGAAAAAGCAGGCTGTTCTAATGCCGGCCAGTTGCCCATTCCGAAACCAGCACCCATACCCATGCCACGTCCGCAACCCATACCTTTGCCTCTGCCCATGCCTCGCCCCATACCACCGCCGCGACCCATACCACGACCACCACCCCTACCAAAACCTACTCCTCCTACACCTTGACCCTTCGGATTAGTTTTTGGTTGGCTCGTTGCTGGAGGGACCGTCGGCGTAGTATTCATACCAAAATGGCTGACCACATTCGGTTCCGTAGCAGAAGAGAAAACACCTGCCTTAAATTGCTCAACAGCGTTACGAACAGGGCCGGTAACACCAACGATAATCTGTACTCCCGCTTGGCCAAATACGTTAAATGCGTTAGGCCCACAGTTACCGGTGAGTACTGCTATTACTCCCTTTTCTGTCATTAGTTGAGCCGATTGAATCCCCGCACCGCCGCCGAGGGCAATGTTGGGATTTTCAATTGCCTCAGACTGCATCGTATCAGTATCAACAATTAAAAAATACTGACAACGTCCAAAGCGAGCTTCTACATTGTCGTCAAGAGAAGGGCCTGTTGAAGTCACTGCAATTTTCATAAG
>JACNGQ010000025.1 GCA_014384025.1 Planctomycetota bacterium
TGTAGCTCTCCATATCGTCTATGATAAGGAAGTTGGCCGTAGTGAAGCTCCAGAGAGGACCTGTCCACGGACTGTCGGCATTGGCATTATTGGCCTCATCAATACGCCAATAATAGGTAGCATTCCACTCGAGTTGTCCGGGTTCAAAGCTCTCGGAACCAAGGTTCCCGCTGCTTTTTAACTCCAGAGAAGTTGCATCGGCGCCAAAATAGACTTCATGTGAAGCACCTAAGCCCGGTGCCCATGTGAGAATAGGTGTTTGTGTTACATCCACAGCGCCATTAGCCGGGTCAAGTGTCGCAACAGCACCTTCGGTAGTAAAGCTCCAGACATCTCCATTGTGCGTTTCGACAATATCAAACTCATCAACTCGCCAGTAATAAGTCTTAGCCATTTTAAGTGTACCGGGATTATAGTTCAAAGTTCCCTGAGGAAGACCCCCGGCGGCATTGCTCACTTCGTCAAAATTATCTCCGAAGTAAACCGTGTGCAGTTTAGCACCAAAACCTCCCGTCCAGCTAAGTTGCACATCAGCATCTACAGACTCTGCCCCATCAGCCGGGTCGGGAAAGTATGCCGTCTTGGGAGGAATGCTAAAGCTCCAGATCTTACCTTTCCATGGACTGTTCGGCTCGGTGTCATTGACTTCATCAATCCGCCAGTAATATGTCGTGCCTGGGATAAGACCGTCCGGATAAGGAAATCCTGGAAAGCCGGCAACAAAATTAGTATCAGTCTGGTTGCCCTGGAATGTACCTTCCGCCCCGTTGTTCACATCGTCAAAATTATCACCGAAATAAACATCGTGTGAGACCGCATAATCTCCCGCTCTCCAACTAATGCTCACCCATGTATCCGAGTGTAGGGCACCATCACTCGGGTTCGGGCCCAGGGCATACGGATATCCCTCACCACCTTGCATAGCGGCCAGAATCTCGTCCTCTATCAGCGCGTGATTATAGACGCGAACATCGTCGATTCTCCCATGGAACCAGTAATCGCCTATCCCGATATCCCATCCAATCCCGAGATCCTGGGCCGGTGCAATAGGGCCGGGTGGCGGGGTAGTGGTTGCCCAGGTCTGCCCTCCGTCAACGGAGATCTTCTGTTCATTCCGATCTCTATCCAGAACGGCCGCCACAAAGACCCATTCTTCCAACGGCACCGCGACAAAGGCAGTGTCTGTCCTGTTCGCGGCAGTATCTCCCAACATAAATCGGTATCCGGATTGGTCGGCACTTCCCTGATTTCTGTCCGCTCCTACGTAATATCCTACACTGCCTGAATCTCTTTTGTTCACAGCGAGGTCCCAGTTTGTCGATCCCTGGGTACCTGGCACCGTCTCCAGATACGCCCAGAACACAACCGTGAAGCTGCCGGCCGCTGGATTCAAGCTATCCTGATGCGTAATCCGGACATGCGCCTGGTCTCCATCGAAGAACAAACATCCCTTGTGCACACCGTCCTGTCGCCATACCGGGTCGTTGACAAGCACACCGTGCATGTCACGCCCACTGGTGTCGGATGCGATGGTGCCGGAGCCCTCGTCAAACCTCCACCAACCGACAAGCTCTGCTTTAGTCATGCTCGTAAGAGCCATGCTAAGCACTACAACTAAAGAAATCACATAAATCAATTTCTTACACATAATAATCCTCCTTTTAAAAAGTTAAAATAACCGTCCTTTGACCACACACCAAAACACTCATTCCCACGGAAGCGGGATATGAATTTATCGATGAAATGTTAACACCTCCTTTTGCGAAGCACACAGTTACCATTAAGACTTACTCTGTGCCTCACTTGGTTACTCCTCCTCTATTCGAAAATACAGAAATTGAGCCTGCCAAAAGAACTCAAAGCTGTAGATGCCGAAATTTACGGGTCGAAAACAATACTATTTATACCAAAACACCCACTCTGCCGTCAAGGATAAATGGTGATTGATTTAGTGAATAACAACCGAACCATCGGCGGTCCAATCTTCTCTTACAATCTCCGGCTGAGTTTCCTCTTTCAGAAGCTAAAAAACACCCAGATTTTCAGGTGACATCTTGTCACCATTTTGTCACTACAAATGTTGATTTTGCCTGTACCAAGTCCGAATAAATGTCGATTTTTTGCGAAAATACAGATATTTGTTGAAATTTTTAGTGTGTAATCGGATTGGACTAAACCGCTTCGCGGTAGTGTTTCCCTTGATCTACTTTGTAATGCGTAATCTTTGAAATTATTTATTGCCCTGGACAACTTTTATCTTATGATTCTTCTAAGTTAATCCTACGGTGGGTATGAAGAATGATCGTCTCTAAGGAAGGAGCATCAACCACCGTGATTGAAGTGGCAAACGTATTCAGAGACTATGGCGATGGGTATTTACAGAAGTTCAGCAAAAGAATGCCGCCCAGTCATCGACGAGCATTCAAGGATATACTCAGATGCCGTACACCCGTCATGGGTGGTCGTGTATTTGAATGTAATCACTGCAGCCGACTGAGGTATTCGTATCACTCCTGCTGTAACCGCAGTTGCCCTAAATGCCACAAGAGTAACAACCAGGCATGGCTCCAGGGGCGAGAGAAGGAACTCCTGCCGGTACCGTATTATCACGTGATCTTTACGTTGACGCATGAGCTCAGTGGGTTTATGCGCCTGTATCAGAAAGACCTCTACGGCCTTCTCATCAAAACCGCCGCTGATTCTATCCTCAAGCTGACTGCCGATCCCCATTACGTCGGCGGTAAAGTGGGTGTGATGGCAGTTCTGCATACCTGGGGTTCAAATCTTTCGTACCATCTTCATGTGCACTGTCTGGTCACAGGCGGAGGTCTATCGTCAGATGGACGCACGTGGATGCCCGCCAGAGACAACTATCTGGTACCCGTCAAGGCATTATCAATACTGTTTCGCGGCATCTTCCTCGGTCGTGTTCGCAGGCAATTCGAAGAGATTCGCCTACCGAAATCCATATGGCAAAAGGACTGGGTTGTCCACTGTAAACCGGCCGTCCATGGCACTCGTACAGTCCTTAATTATCTGGCCCGTTACATTCACCGTGTAGCCATCGCCAACAGCCGAATCCTTTCTGTCGACAATGGTAAGGTGACTTTTCGGTATAAGGATTCCAAACGCGGTACTTATATCAAAACCATGACCGTCGGCGCCGAGGAATTCATCCGGCGTTTTCTACAGCATACGCTGCCGGCGGGTGTTCACAAAGTGCGTTACTATGGTCTGTGGAGTCCCTCGAATCGCAAGAAGCTGTTATAGTTACAACAGACCTTGCCTCAATCCGGTAATAATAAGCAAGAACGATTGGAAGAAGATATGGACGCGGAGGTATCTCCTCTGTCAGAACCCCGACTATGTCCCCATTGCCAGAAGGGAACACTCTTCTGTATAGGGCGTCTGTCTCGCCGAGGGAGGGCACCACCGTGAGAGAGCTTACTTTAATCTCATCGACAATCAAGTCTCATCCGAAACATGAACTTTCAGGTTACATCACAATACCGGTTTGTCTATCCGGTGAAAAAAGGTCCCAAATTAGCCACCGGTTACATCTGATAAGCCACAGATCGTTCCCAATAGACCAACCAATCCTCTCTCGAACAAGATATAATCACGCCAATCTGTGCTCTGCTCACCGATGATATGGAATTGGTTGTTTATTAAATTCCCAAATAACTCGTAAGCGGTTCAGTCCAATAGAGCATTTGTGACGGCTACGCGTCACAAAAACTCGTAAATGATTAAGTATACGGAGGAAATGAAATGTATCAATCGTGTAATGCTTTCTTGAGTAACCTCTTTATTCATTTCGCTTAGCTTTCTTATGAAACAAAACTCTTTTTGTGGGATGATCACATTAGAAACCAGTTCTACTCTTAGTAAAGGGAGATTTATTATGAAACAGACAATGAATACGATTGTGAAGCTCGTGGTTTTCCTGGGGATTGGCTCCATCCAGGCGTTCGCGGTCGGATGAGCTTATCGCACTGGATGAGGCTCTTACAATACTTGCCAATGAAGATTCTGTCAAAGCTGACCTGGTAAAACTCCGCTTTTTCGCCCGTTTGAGTATTGACCAGGCCGCCAAAGTACTGGGAATTTCCCGCGCTACGGCGATCAGACACTGGTCTTTCGCACGAGCGTGGCTTTTCCACCAGTTACGAAAAGATGTCTGAGCCGGTCTATTAAAAGTTATTTTTCTTTTTTTGTCCGCTTTTCGCATTATTATATGAAGACGTTACTAAAGGAGCTATTAATGGAACGCATGCTCGAAGAAATTTATCACGCAGCCGTTGACAAAGAGCCCGGCCCGGAACGAGAAGCATATCTGGATGCCGCCTGCGGCAACGACACTTCCCTTCGGGCCAATATCGAGGCGCTGCTCAAGACCAATGACGAAGCGGGTAATTTCCTCGAAGCGCTTGTCCTGGACGACACTGCCGCCTGGGAAGGGCCATCTCTTATAGAATGCCCCGGGGCCATAATAAATCGATACAAGCTTTCGGGAAAAATCGGCAAGGGCGGCATGGCGGTCGTCTATATGGCCGAACAGGAAAGACCTATCCGTCGCAAGGTCGCCCTCAAGATAATCAAATTGGGGATGGATACTAAACAGGTCATCGCCCGCTTCGAGGCTGAACGTCAGGCCCTGGCATTGATGGACCACCCTAACATTGCCAAAGTATTCGACGCCGGTTCCACAGAGACGGGCCGGCCGTATTTTGTGATGGAGCTGGTAAAGGGCGTCTCCATCACCGAATACTGCGATAAGAACAAGCTAAGCACCCCTGAGCGCCTGCAGTTATTCATACAGGTCTGCAATGCGGTTCAGCATGCCCATCAGAAAGGCATCATCCACCGTGACATCAAACCTTCCAATGTAATGGTGACTCTGCACGATGGTGTGCCGGTTCCGAAGGTCATTGATTTTGGTATCGCCAAGGCAACCAATTACCGGCTTACCGAAAAGACAGTCTTTACACGCGATACCCAGATGATTGGCACACCCGCCTACATGAGCCCTGAACAGGCGGAAATGAGTGGGCTGGATGTGGATACTCGAACGGACATTTATTCTTTAGGTGTGCTGCTCTATGAATTGCTGACGGGTACGACCCCATTCGACGCCGAGGCGCTCCTTGAAGCCGGCTATGCCGAGATGCAGCGAATCATTCAGGAGACAGATCCATTAAAACCGTCCACCAAAATCCGTACACTCGGCCAAACGTTGACGGATGTTGCTCAGTCCAGACAGTCCAGCCCGGAGGTATTATGCAAGCTGTTCAGGGGTGATCTTGACTGGATAGTAATGAAGACTCTTGAGAAAAACAGAGCACATCGGTACGAGACGGCGCACGCTTTGGTCGAAGACATTGAACGGCATCTAAGGCATGAGCCCATTACGGCAGTGTCACCCGGTCTCGTGTACCACGTGCAGAAGTTCCTGCGTAGGCATCGAGTCCGGGTGATGACCTGGTCGGCTGCGGCAGTCATTGTTGTCGGCCTGTTCCTTGTCGCATATGCCTATGTTCGATTCACCATTCAGCGAACCCGCACTGACCATAAGAGCTCGCTTGCATTGGTCGAGGATTTGCTGTCCAGCGGCGAATACCGGCAAGCCCTTAGAAAAATTAAACCCATACTGTCGAGCCGTTTTGTCGGTCCTAAAGCCCGGCTATTGCACGCCCGTATCCTGCCGGAGCTGCAGGACCCGGAGGCCGGGATTGAGCAGTTGCGAAACCTCCTCGGAGAGCGACCTGAAATCGCCGCCAATGCACATTTTCTTCTCGCCGCGATTTATCTGGAGGCGGCCCCCAATGACCATATGACGAAGAACAAGGTGGAGATTCACCTCAGACAGGGTGAGAGGCTGCTGCCGAAGACTGCTGATGCTTATTTATTGCATGCCATAACCGCACAGACCGTGCAGGAAACAATCAACTGGCTCGAAGCTGCGCTGGAACTGGACCCAACTCACTTTGGTGCAAGAAGAGCGAGTGCTTTGGCCTATTACGCGCTTGGCGAGCACCGTAATATGGAGACAGAGGCGTCCATTATGATTGGGAGCCAGCCTAAAAATCCGGCGGGATATTCCCTTCGTGCCATTGCACGGCGCGAAATCGCCAATACACAAAACGACAGCGATCTGCTCAATCAAGCTATTGCAGATCACGACCGGGCTGCAAGCCTAATAGCTCCTCGCGACAGACGCCTTGTGGAACTCAGTAACCAGCGCCGCAAAACGCTGATGCGGATGGGTAAATACGACCGGGCTATTGCCGACGCCAAGTTATGCCTTAAGCTACAGCCCCAGGAAGAGATATACAAATTTCATCTCTTCTGCGCCCTTGTCGCATTGGGCGAATATGAAAAGGCACAGACCGAATATGACAAGATTCTCGAGTTAGGTCAAATGGAACAAGCGCGCTTTAATTGTTCGGCCGCCAAGTATGTGTTTGACAGTCTATGTACGGGCCAATCATGGTATCCGCAAGATAAGCGACCGACGGGGACGGCCTTTGAAGCTATGCACCGGGCCACAGAGGAGTATCAACAACTCGCCGGTATTGCCAGACGGGTTGTAGCCGAAGGCTTTCACCCAAGTTGGTCACCTGATGGTACTCATTTAACATACAGCCGGGGCGTCCTGGGTGCCAGCGGTATTGAAATCCTCAATCTCGAAACCTCAAAGACACGATTATTGACGGTTCCGGGAAAAGACCCATCGTGGTCTCCAGATGGAAAATATATTGTGTATGTGCGTACTCGTCAGGTCCTGTCACTGAAGGACCTGACCTCTGAACCTCAGGGAAAGCAAAGTGCGTGGGAACAGGATGAAGTCTGGATTGTCAGAGCTGACGGCACGGACCATCCACGGTTTCTTGCCAGGGGCGGCTGGCCCAACTGGAGCGGCGATTCAAACCGCATCTACTATCATTGCCGATTGGATAACAAAGTTTACTCCGTTCGCCCCAACCCAAACAATCCTGAGTCGCAGGAGATTTTCACGTGCGGTTACCGGTTCCCCGTCGTCTCGCCTGATGAGAAATACATCGCGTTCATGCCTGACGCAATGACATTTCAAATCGTGGATCTGGCCGATCAATCGGTTGTCGCACACTGGTCCGGGCCTAAGGAGGAAGGTCAGCATCTCTATCTCACTTGGTCCCCCGATGGACGGCAACTGAGTGTCGGATGTTACTGGAGCGGCGGACTCTGGATTTATGATGTGACTAACAAAAAGGCCTCCAAAATTGTGGATGGTTCCTTCTCACGATGTAGTTGGTCTTCCCCAGACATGAGACGTATGGCCATTGAAAAGGTTTATGGTCAGTGGCACCATGAAATCTGGATAGCTGACAGCGGCTTTAAGGAAAAAACAGAAACACAAAAAAACATAGCAATACAAGAGGAGCGAAGAAAATAAAGTATGTGAATTGATTTAATGTTACTTGTAAGGGCTGGTGAGTCAATCGGTTTCGGCAACAGCCTCACGAGCCCGGATCCAACTCCGAGTGGTCGATTTGCGCGCCCGGAGAAAGGATATGATTATTCTAACGCAAACTCACCTCTTCCAAAAGCTAAAAAACACCCTGCGCTTGTCAAGGGAAGATAGGACCGCTGTAGGCTCACCAAGTTTACAATATAGCTTCTTTGAAAAGTTCATAAATGGGATAGTTTTGCCTAATCAATATACTCAAAGATGACCATTTGTTCAAAATTGCTGTCTAGAATCGAGGATATATGATTTGTAGATGGACTTCTCCTGCATCCAGATGACAGAAACAGGATGGTTAAACTACGCAACGGCCTTTAGGCGATAGCCCATTATCCGTGTTTCCTGGAAAAGATGTTGTTCTATGTGACACGGCACTGTTTTTGAATCACGTTTCGGTTTCTTCGTCTTCTTTTCGTAATAAACATCATCAGGACGAATACCATCCAATGTCATGTGCGGCCGCCAACTGTTATACCAATTCTCATATTCTTTACACAGCATGGTCAAGTGATCAAATCCTTTAATGATCGGTATATGCTTGAGCCATTCGTACTTCAAGGTTTTGATGACTCTCTCTGTGACAGAAATTGATCCATGTTTGCCTACTGCTCC
The DNA here is from genome assembly GCA_014384025.1 of Planctomycetota bacterium. Lineage (GTDB taxonomy): Bacteria > Planctomycetota > Phycisphaerae > Sedimentisphaerales > Anaerobacaceae > NIOZ-UU13. The sequence continues at coordinate 8,120 of JACNGQ010000025.1, forward strand.
AAGACGCGGCTTTATGTTCCAGCTGTCCAGCAGTTCTGCAAAGACGTCTCCGGTGAAAACACTGGCGTGATCCGAAATAATGTGTTTAGGTGCATCATGTTCTTCCATGGCATTTTCCAAAGCATTATTGATCCATCCGGCATTGGGTCCTTCCAGGGGTGACCTTACGGGAAAAATGATCAATCACAACAAAGATATGAATAGGCCAGAGTCCCCAACACAAAACCATTGTGGTCTCGACAGACCAAACGTGATTAGGGTACCAGGCAGGAATGGAGCGGAATTCTGTTTTCCCTTC
>JACNGQ010000411.1 GCA_014384025.1 Planctomycetota bacterium
GGGATAGCGGCTGCATATTGACTTTTTGGGTCCTGTTGCGGGCCAAAGACATTGAAATACCGAAGTGAAATAGTCTCAAGGCCGAATACCTGATAAAAGACCGAGCAGTAATATTCGCCAACGAGTTTTGCAACCGCATAAGGTGAAAGCGGCATAGGCTTCATAGTCTCTACCTTCGGTAAAGTCGGAGTATCACCGTAAGCGGAGGAGCTTGCGGCATAGACAAACCGCTTTACACCTGCATCACGGGCGGCCACAAGAAGCGTGAAGGTCGCATCGACACAGTGCCTGTGCGTTGGGACAGGATTATCAACACTAAGCGGGACAGATGGCAATGCGCCCTGATGCAAAACCACATCGATATCTTTCATGACAGATTGGGCGACCTCTTCATCACCCATGTCGGCCTGGATAAAATCAACTTTGTCTATTATGGAGGCAAGGTTGCTTTTTTTGCCCGTGAGCAGATTATCAACAACTCTTACAAAGCAGCCCTGCGAGATGAGTTCTCTGCAAATATTCGAACCGATAAAACCTGCTCCCCCGGTTACTAAATATTTTGTCATCAAATAAGCCTCTTAAAAAACCTGCATATTAGTTTAAGGACACGCCACGTTTCGAAATGATAACATAAAGCTCAATGATTGTCACTATTGAATTGAATCTTCAATATTTTTTAAGGCTTAAGTTAAGCCGGCGGCAAGTGCCGCCTTTCTGGCCTTTTTGGCTTTTTTCTCATATTTCCGGTATGACTTGAACTGCTCGTTAAAGTACCCGCCTTTCATAGACCTTGCGGCAAAGAGCACACAGCCGATTATTTTGGCATTTACTTCTTTGAATTCACGGATAGTTCTCTGGGCAGCGCCTCTGCTCGTAGCGGCGGCATTAATTACCAGAACAGTCGTATCAACAAGCCGAGCCAATGCTTTTGCGTCGCTCACCAGCAGGACAGGCGGCCCATCAATTATAATGTGGTCGTAGTTGTTCCGCTGGCGGCCAAGCAGCTCTTCCATTCTCGGACTGCCGAGCAGCTCCGCCGGATTAGCAGGTAAAGGGCCGCAATCGATTATGTCAAGACCCTCTATGCCGCCGGGCCTTATAGCTTCCTGGAAACCGCATTGCTTCATCAGCACGCTGCTCAATCCAAAATCAAAACCTTCAACTCCAAGCTTATCTTCGAGTATATCGGTTTGTATTTTTGGAAACAGTCTCTCTAATTTGGGTTGTCTGAAATTGGCATCTATCAATAGGACTTTTTTATCCGCGGCAACAAAAGTTGCTGCAAGATTGACCGCCACGGAAGTGTTCCCGTCCCCCGCCATACCGCTGCTTACAAGCAAAGACTTCAAGGACTCGGCCGTGCCGGATAGCTTTAAGTTCGTCCGGCATCGCCTGTAAGACTCGCTTGTAACAGAGTAAGGCGCCAGACGAACAGCATGACAAAGCTCAATGCGGCGAACCTGACTATCTTCGGACGCATCAGGAATAACACCCAAAAGGGGAATATGTAAATACCTGGCGACGTCACTGGGTGTACGCACCAGGTCATTAACCATTTCAATAAGGAAGGCAAGGCCCACACCAAACATGAGACCCAACATCGTCCCGCCGGGGAACCATAGGTACCACTGACGAGAGAAGGACATTTCCAGCGGTATCGGAGCTTCCCCGATTCCCTGGACTTTTGGTGTGTCCGGAGAATCATGCAGCATCTTCAATTTCTCGACCTGCTCTTTGATTAAGTCGAGCATTACGATTCTCTCATCTCTTATCTTCAGCCGCTGATCATACTGAACCCGCGCCGAGTCAAGATCTTTTTTCTGCGCTACCGCCTCCTGCCGCTTTTTTTCCAACAGCTCAAACCTTTCCTGCAAAACATGCAAGCCATCACGGGCATTTGCGAGATTCGCCCTGCGGGTCAGCTCTCCGATCTCGACCTTTCTTAATTCTCTTCTTTTTTTGATTTCTTCTATCTGCTCCCTCATTTGGAGCACATCTCTGTGATTTTCACCAAACTTTGTGAGTTTGGCGGAAAGCTGTGCTTCCTGAAAAGCAAGCTGCTGAGCAAGTGTAACCATAACGGCATCTCTTTCTATCGCATATTGAACCTGCTCAGTAATAGGGCCTGTCGCCAGGTCCTTAAGATTTGCTATGTCAGCACTAAGCTGCCTTATTCCCAGCTCAAGTGTATTTTTTTCGAGTTCCAATTCATTCAGCTTCAAAGTGATTGTATGCTGGAAATTACGCCCTGCAGGCATAGCAAGGTCGGTGATGTCCCATCTCACGCGGACATCATCCAGCCCTTTGTCGGCTGCATCCAGCTCTGCTTTAACTCGGGCCTGCCGCTCTTCAAGAATAACAAGCTCGGCGCTTACCTCTCCTCTTTTCACACTTCCCTGCTTTGCAATAAACAAACGCACCATTTCGTCAACTATTTCCTTGGCTTCTCTTGCATCACGGCAGGTCATTGAGACTTCAACAAACTCAGCGTCTCTGTGGGCATAAGCACTTAAATATCTATTCAAATACTTCACTGCTTTTCTCGTGCTCCTGCCTCTGCGTTCAAACCACTGGGTCTCTTTAACTACGTCGCTATTAAGCAAAGCCTCCAGGCTGCTCTGCTGCTTGATAAGATTAGCTATTGATTGACGGTAGCCGTAAATAATATCCTTTTGTGTCTGAGGCGCAACTATGTCCATAGGGTCTTTTTCTACAGGTGGAAGAACCTTGATATAAGTTGTAGAGGTATATCTCGGAAAATATTTCTGTAACAGATACCAACCGGCACAGCCGGCCACGACGCCCAACATAGTCAGAAAAAATATCAGAAATATGTGCCTGCGCAATATCCCCATAGCCTCTTTCGATGTCATCGAGGCCGCCACCGGGAATCCCTGTCCAGGCGGTCCTGGTATTCTTTTTGATGCTATTGGTCTTTCTTCGGCCATTCTGCTATCTACTCGGAACCAACCAATAAAACAATCCTCATACTACGCACAGCGATATTTTATACAAGGCATTACGGCGAAAGCCGCTCGATAGCCTCATTGATTCGCTGCCTGATTTTCTGCGATAATCCGTCTTCTCCTGCACCCAATGCCTGTCTATAAGCAGCAATCGCTTCATTTTTCGCACCAAGTGCTTCTTTAATCAAACCCTTATGCTCGTACACTTCCGCCGGTACGAGAACATTATTCTGTTGATATTGCTGCAACGAGGCCGCCACAAATTCAAATGCCTGCGAATTGTCACCTTTTTTATGCAGCACATAAGCATAAGTATCCAGGTAGCCGGGATTATTCGGCTGTTCATCAAGCGCGCGCCTGGCGTATTGAAGAGCTTCCGGAAGCCTTTCATTATTTTCAGCAAGAAAATACGCTAAATCGTTTAGAATAATGGTATTACTCGGCATTTTAGTTAGCAGACTTTTGTAAACTGTGATAGCAGCCGAGAGATAATTTTTATCGGAACTTGTCTCATATGCGAGGGTTAAAACGTCCGCTTTCTTCATTGTGTATTCGACCCTGCGGGAGCTGTCGGGATCAGTCAGGTTTATGCATTTTTCAATATAATCTATTGCTTTATCGAACTCATTGTTAATCTTTGTCAAATTAAACATAGCAAAATTGGCGGCAATCGAATCCGGATTGGTTTCGAGCTTTTGCCTGCAATAATTCAAAACTTCATCAGGCCCAAGCATAAGGAGCATTCTCAGCAAAGTTTCAGAAGCAAGTGTTTCATCTTCACCCGCTTTATCAACAGCTTTGTGACAATATTCGACAGCAGTTATTTTATCGCCGAGCTTCAGCTTGGCTTGAGCCATTCGCAAATACGCTATGGAGGCAAAGCTGCCATCAGGATATTTTCCGCACTCCTGTAAAACCTCGTCCAGCTTCCGAGGATTCCAATTTCCCGTATTCTGTTCTCCCGCTCCGAGGATAAGGGCATTCATATATCCGTCGAACGCCGCAGCATACATCGCATCGGGTACCTCGTTTGAGCCATTACCGGCAAGATGTGCCTGGCTCCTGAGCAAATAAGCTTTCTTATACAATTGCTCGGCTTTGTCGAAATCACCCGTTTTAACGGCAAATGCACCGGCTCGATTAAGCCACTGTACACTGTCAGGGAATTTTTCAAGCGTCTCTTCATAGAATTTCTTCAAGGCCGGTTTTCTGTCAAGCCGTGAATAAATGTTTTCAAGCAATAATCCGGCTTCGGAGTGAATGCCGGGAGTGTTAATCGTAACTTTAAGCTCGGTTATGGCATCCTCGTATCGCTCGGCGCCCATATAAGCCTTAGCCAGAGAAATTCGAGTAGCAGGCTCATCGAACAATAATTTGCTTTCTCTAAGGTCACTGATTGCCTTATTATAATCTGCAAGAAAGAAATTAATTTCACCTCTTAATCGCCATGCCACCGGGTTGTTTCTGTTGGTCTGGAGATTTCTGTTAGTCAGCTCCAACGCCTTCTGCAGTTGTCCCTGTCTCATCAGCAGCCAGCCTTCAAGCAAAAGTATTCTGCGTTCACTTGGATACTTTTCCTTAAAACTCTGTACTTTGTATTCAGCTTCCCTGATAAGACCGGCTCTAAGAAAAGCCTCAATTTGAACAAGATTATTTTCTACAGTATCTTTGAACGCTATAAGCTCACTGGAATAATTCTTTACAGCCTCCCTGTCGTTGGTTTTCTCGGCAACAAGCAAAAGACCTCTGAGAACTGCCGCATCCTTAGTGCCGCCTTCGTATAATTGATCCAGCACCCTCTTTGCATCGTTGTATCGGCCTTGCTGAAAATAATGGTCCCAAAGCAATTTCTGCTCCTGAGATTCCTCCAGCAGAGCCGTTGCCTTTTCATCCTGACCAATTGCCCGAAAATATTCAGCATAGTAATAAAGCATCTGCTTGTCCTGAGGATTTATTTTTCTCGCCTGCTCGAAAGACGAAGCAGCAATACCAAATATCGCATCCTTGAGCTTCGAATTGGTTTCTTTGACAGCCACTTGAGTTGCCAATTGACCGAGAAGTAAAACATTTTCCATATTTGGAGCTGCGCTTTGCAGGTCCTGGCGAATTGCAATCGCCCTCATGGGTTCTGTCGGTGCTATATACTCCGCATACAGGCTCAGCAAAGACAAATCGCCGCGATTCAGCGCTATTGCCCTTTCCAGGGCAGTTCTGACTTCAACCACTTGCGCAGAAGAGACGCTATCACTAAGCTTTTGATTTCGATTATATAAAACGTTGGCCGATGCTTTTGCAATAATTCCATCCAGAGGATTTAAAGATGCGGCTTTGCGAATGTCCTCCATAGATGCATGCTCATTTCCAAGAGCAGCGTTGATTTCGCTTCTGAGCATATAAGCGTATGAAAATACGGGTCTTTGTTTCAAACTTTTGTTGATTGTCGCCAAAGCATCTTCGAATTTACCTTGAGCCATTGCCAAGCGGGTTGCAAAAATCTGCCCCTGACAATTATCGAGGTTTTCACGGCTTGATGTCTGTGTAATTTGCTTCGCCAGCTCCCAGTCTTTTGTGGTAAGCGCTATATCCAAAAGATGGCTCGCGGCAATTTGCACATATTCAAAAGCAGGCCCCTCGGCTACAAGCTGCTGCGAAGTTCCTGTTTCTACAATCCTGTTTAAATGGAGAATCGCTTTTTCAGTTTCGCCGTTCCTGCGATAAAATATTCCAAGCTGCGTTGCGCGGAGAACAGGGTCAGTGATACTCGAAAGCACCTGCTCTTCTATTTCTTTGAGTCTTTGCTGCGAAATATTTGACGGGTCAGGTTCGGAGAGTATCTGTTTATAAACCTGCACTATTATATTATCCGGAAAATGTCCTAAATACTTATCGACCAAATTTTCAGCTCGACTTGCCTGGCCTTGCGCTATGTAATTTCTGCAAATACCAACAATAGAATTTTGTCCAACAGAATTCGGCTCTACCAGTAGCAGTTTTTCCAACAGTTCCGCCTCATGCCGCCAGTAGCCTTTCAATTCTTCTGTCATTACACCGATGTCGGCCGTGAATCCGACAGGCTCTTTTTCTTCAGGTTCTGTTTGCAAGGGGATAATGTCTGAGCTTTCACGCATTTCCTTTTGCGCCATATTCAGTTGCATTTGCCTGATTCTGGTCTGCGTCAGCGCCAGTCTTAGCTTAATCGTATCCGGCTCATCCTGCATCCTGGCCGACAATTCTTTCTCAGCCTCGTCAAACTGCTTTGCTCCGATATAACTTTTGATACGAAGTATCCGGCTTCTCTCATTCGGCCCATAATACTCTTCAAAAGCATTTATATTGTGTATGGCGTCCGACCAGTTACCGAACTTCATAATCACATCTACATAATCCAAACGCGCTTCAGGTTTAATCTCACTAATTCCTGAAAAGAGCGCACTTACCAGAAATTCAGCGACCACACCAATCTCGGGACTGTCCTTGAAAATCTTCGCCAGAGTGTAAGAAAGTTGTGAAAATTCGTCGTCTTTAGGCCAGGAGGATGGCTCAGGCGGTTTAAGTGCCTTAAACTTTTCGAAAGCTGTATATAAGTCTTTAATAGCGGCTGCTTTATTTCCCTTCGCAAGCTCAAGCATTCCTTTCCACTTAATAATGAAAGGCTCTTCGCCGCTGCCAAAAATCTGCTCTATTTCGTGTACGGCCTGCTCAGCACCTGTCATCCAAACAGCAATTTGCGATGGACTATCAGGTTCACCCGGTTCAAGTATCTGCTCGATGTAGCAATTTGCGAGAAAAGCATACAGCATAAATCTGTTGGTTATATTAGCGCGATGTCGAGGGCCGGGTTTATCCTGGGCATCGGGTAGAGTAAGTGCATTCCTGGCCGTCTCTATGGCTTTATATACCTGGTTTTTTCGACTATAAAGAGAAAATTTTCGGTAGTATAAATTGGCCGCACTTATCGAATAAATCACATTTTGCCCATCCAGCCTCATCGCCTGTTCAACAGCCTCTATAGCCTTATCAAGCTTCTCCGGGCCCAGCCGCGGACCTGTAAAGGACGAATAAGCCGAATAAAATTGAGACATTGCAGCAAATGCCTCTGCGCTGGAATCGAAATTACTTACAAGCGACAAATACTCCGGTTCAAGTGCTTCAACCTGTTCCTTCTGCTGGGCAGGATCGCTGTTTTTAGAAAGCATAAGCTTCATTGCCAGAAGATTAATATGTGCTCTCGGCTCAGTCCGGGCTACCTGAACCGCCTGCTCTAAAATTGCCGTTGCCTGTTTTACAGCTTTTTCTCTTTCTTCAGGGCCGCCTCGTGAAGCCAACAGTTCCCCTTTTGTCATTGTAACCATAGCCAGATACCAATAGGCATCTATATTACCTGGCTCATACTCCTGGACTTTCTTCAAATCATCGACTGCCAGATCAAGCGATTTGTCCCTGTCGGTGACCGCCCCCATAGATGCCATCTCCAATGCTGCCCTGCCTCTTAGTAGATACAAGTACGGCCCCAGCCGTTGCTGGCTCGCACTTTTTTCGTTTTCAAAGACATCCCACTTGGCCGTATCCTCTCCAAGCAGGTCTGCATCTTCCGCCACTTTCAAAAATTCCGACGCCTGCTTGTGCACCTCCTGCCAGGGACCGCCTATGCTGCTGTCAGACAGTATGTGAAAATATTTTAACCGCCCAAATCGTGCTTTCGGATTATTGGGATTTATTCTTATTATTTCGTCCCAACACCCCAATACAAAGGGCCATTCCTTATCCTCAACTTCGAGGTACATATCCACCATTTTAAACAGTACCTCTTCTCTGAGATCTTCGGTTTTTGCCCTCGCATATGCTCCGCGAAAACTGCTTTCAGCCCTGTCATAGTTTTGCTGCTTTATTTGTTCATCGGTTGCCTGTCGTGCTGCTTGCAGAGCATCCTCAGCATCTTTGATCAATTCTTGGGGATCTCCGCTTAACTGAAACATTACGAAAATGGCCCCCAGGGCAAGAACTACAAAAATCACTGAGCCGATAAGTGCAACTTTTTTATTTAACCTCCTGTTTGCCATGAATTAAACTCCTTATTGGATATTTTGGATTTTCCTTTATATCATACTGCTACGTCTTTGGTCTTCACCGAGACGAGCGATTCACTTTTCCCAGTCAGGCCAGTGTTTTGTTTCTAAAACAGGCAAAATCACGGACAGGAGCTTTTCACTTGCTTTAACTGCCTGCTCTTTGCTGGGTGGAATCAGCGTCTGGTTAAAAATCAGCTCAACCTTGCAAAAATACGAAGATTTCCGGAAAAGGTTCTTATTCAAAGCTATCCGGGCTTCTTCTCTGGAAGCCGCATATTCTCCATTGACCTTAAATAAGTACAAAACCGGGAATTTTTCTCCTCTTTGCCAGAGGTTGGCTTTCGTACTGCCAAAAACAAGATGTTTTCCTCGCAATTTTCTCTCAAATCCGGCATTGTTGTTTATTTCCAGCGTTACACTGTCGGATGCCAATTTTTGAAAACCCCCACCGGCATAGCACTCTTCCGGTACATGCGGCACTCTGTCGGGAAGCTGGTAATAAGTAATAAACATCATACATTTTTCAGCCGCACTATTATCTTCCGCTTCGGTGTCTTCCAGAATCCACTGGATGTAATCTTCGGTCCCTAATGCAGCGATTATTTCCTCGTTCTCTATTTTTAATTTTGATATTACTCTGTAAGAAGCTAAATCACTTTCATCCAGAAGGTCAAAAGATTTCTTCAACGGCAGCGGTTCCTTTTTCAAGTACACTCCGAAGCTTTTTACAGCTATCGACATACCGGCCCCGGCTGTTGTCAGCACTGCAACACATATCAAAAAAGCCGGCTGAAAATATACTCGTATATTGTTTCTAATATCCCGCATCACTTATTACGCCTATCAGGCTGCGTCGGACTTCGCCTCGACGAGCGAACCACAATATCTTCATTAACGATGTCACTGCCTTCAATAAACAAACTCGACATAAACCACGCCAGAAAACCATACAAACCGAATGCCAAAGGTAACATCATGAATCCCAGACTGTCGTGATAAATTCCCTGTGTGTATTTCGGATGTATCAGCACATAAATAAAGCCAGTTATTGTAACCCGCACAATATTACAGAATATCGCTATAGGTATCGTACAGGCTAAAAGAACTAATCGCTGCCATAAAGGTCTATGGTGTAAATATGCCATCGCAACGCCCAAAGCCAAAAAGGCCATCAACAGACGCATCCCGCTGCAGGCCTCAGCGACATTAAGTGAAGGCTCCAGTTGCCGTCCCTTATATATCACATCTATAACAACACCGTTGACAGTGGCTTCCATCCCGCCTACCAGATTCAGTAATGCAGTTGCTACAGAAGCGGCAAGATGCCGCATCGGCATAGTAAGGCTAACATAGTATCTACGAGGCAATGGCACAGCAAAAATTAAATAAACTATCGGCAGCCACGTATATTTCACCAGGCGCCATCCACCTAAAAACAACACAATCGCACCAAGCGTTGCTATCATACCAATAGGTCTTAGGTATCCGTACTGAAGCTGAACAATATTGAAAGGATAAAACAAAACCCCGCATATCAGGAAAAACAGGCCAATATAGTTTGGTTTTAACTCATTATTCCGAACAGAGCGGAGAACCTCTTCTTTGTGCTGGTTAATAAAATATAAACTGAACATTGGGATTAGAAAGCCGTGCGACCAACTGCTGTCCGTAAGCCATCTGTGGATAATGGTCCGAATCTCATCGCGAAAAAGATAACAGAATAGTATTCCTATGATAAGAATTTTAATGTAATTATGCAGCCCGAGCCGGCTCCAGTGCTGCTTTTGAAGCGGTGCACTTGTTTGTTGTATTTGATAATTCATTGTACAACTCTTAGCATAATCAGGCCTATTTACAACAGAAGAGATGATATCGTACACCATCGTGAAAACTAACAGCTAATTATAAAAAAACAGAACTGTCGAGCTCGGCAGTTCTGCACTTTTTACTCTATACTTTTCTTAGAACCAACCCGGAAAAGGTCTGCTGGTGCCAAAATCTCTATCTGAAAAATTACGGTCATAAACAAAGCCGAATCCGTAAGTAGCTCTAAAGGCATTTCGCAGAATTGCCCGCCATCTGGAGGTTGGATGCGTTCCGACATTGATTAAATCATTTGGCTTTATAAAGATATCCGGCAGCTCACCGCTGGCAATCTTATCCAAATCCAGCATTACTATTTCTTCACGATCTCTACCTATTCTTCTAACCACCTCGACGCGTTTAGGCCAGGCCAAAGGTCCCAATCCGCCCGCAGCAGCTATAGCCATTTTCAAAGTCATTGGTCGTCCTGTCATATTAAAATAACCCGGACGGTTTACATGACCCATTATGCAAAACTCACCAACAATATTAACCGGCACATGAATAGTATCGCCGGGCTTTATCACGATATTATATCTGGAATCACCGGCAAGTAACTTTGTAGCCGGAATTCTTATAAGGCGCGTTCCGGTACCGGATTCACGTTTCATACTAGGCATCTCATATGTGCCGGTCGGTTGTTCGCCAGGTTCAATCTTTATAAGAGGCCTTACAGGCTCAATGGTTCCTGGCGAAGTCGGTGTACCCTTTTGAATAGGAACCCACTGGCCGTCCTTGAATTTCCACTCAATATGCCCGGGTTGTTCTTTCTCTTGCATTGGAGTTGGAGCTGGTGCTGGAGTTGGAGTCGGAGGTGGTGCCTGTGAGCCACTTGGAACAGCAATCCACTTGCCGTTCTGAAATTTCCACTCGATGTTTCCGAGTTCTTTCGAAGCCAACGGTTCATTTATCACTTTGGGAGCAACCGGCGCCGATGATGCCAGTGCTTGCGGATGATTTATTCGCTGATTTGTCCAATTGTCGGAACGAGCCAGCTCCTGAAAAGACTCCCGCGCATTTTCAACATCTACTCCCCCATTCAACCATTTTTGTTGATTGCGAGAACGCTCTTGCAGAGTCTTTAGAATGTCTCTAACACTTACAGGCTCTTCCATTGCCTTCGGAGCAGCCGGCGCAGGAGTGAATACCATTGAATCCCTGCGACTTGCTACTCGTTCATCTAACCTATTTTCGGAACGAGCCAGCATTCGGAACGACTCTATTGCGTTCTCGACATCAACCGGCCCGTTTAACCACATTTGTTCACGGCGAGAGCGTTCCTCTAAAGTATTCAATATGTCATTGACACCTATCGGCTCTTGCGCAGATGGCTGCAATTCAGTCTGGGTGTCCACCCGACCGGGATTTCGATTACTCGGCCATTCAAAGGCTTTCGGCATTCCAGCCGCTTCCCAATCATCTGTTGCCATTTCAGATGAGGTTATCACTACTTTGCTTTCAGGCCATTGATACCCATATTGTCCGCGAGGCGATACAGTCTGTTCCATCCGGTGCGATGGGGCGGCAGTTTCAGGTTCAATCATTTTTAGCTCAAGCTCATCGTATCCCGGCTTAAGAAGTTCATGTCCTGCTGCCTTATTGCCATCGGTAAAGCGCGAAACAAAAATATAGCTCACGTTAAACTGCCTTGGCCCTCCTGCCGTCGCAAGCGCATCGGTCAGCCTGAAATTATACCGCGGAATCGGGTATCTGCCCGGACCGGGAATACCATCGCCTAATATTGAAAAAGCGCGCTGCTGAGACCCGGATAAAGTTACAATAACCGATGGATTCTTCAATATGCCTGGTGAAAGGACCTGTTTTATCTGTTCTTCAAGCTGTGTTTCACTCAATCCCGCAACTTCAATTACTCCAACTTCCGGTATGGATATTTTACCAGTTTCAGTAACGACATAATTGCTAACAAATTGAATGCCCTCTTGAAGCAGCTCAAAGATAGCCACAGTGATAACATCACCAGCCCTGAAAACATAATCAGACTCAACTGCAACAGTATCTATGGGCATTGGCTCTTCGGCCTGTTCCCAGGCTACCGTTGTTTCCTCGGCCACACCTAATGAATCCAATATGACATTGACGGCAGGAACAGGGCGAAACCTTCCCACCTGTGTTGGGTCAAAAAACTTATTGCCGCAACCAGATGAAAGTGTAATAAATAGTAAAAAGGAAGCAATGAACAAAAGGCGGCCGGTTTTACCAATTTTTTCGATTCTCAAACGCGATTTATCACGTCGAAAAGCCGGCCTGTTACCCTTGCCTTCACTTGCCTTGTGTATCCCGTCCATAGCAATAAACTTCCAAAAACAACGAGCTTTACTCTGTCCAAAACACCTGGACCGCTTAAAAACACACCTCAACTCGGAAATTTATCGGTTTAATGCTTTGCTCGCTTAACTTTATTTGACGCCTATAAAGCCAATCTAACAAGGTAAGAAAAGAAAATTACTATCAATATTCATATATCTGTAAAAACGCCGATTTCCTATGACTTATACGCAAAAAAACAGAATCTCCAAATAAGAATTTCGCCCCTTTAGTTATCACAACTATCAATCCATAAAGCACTTACGAATCCATATGCTTCTATGGCATAATCCCAAGCGAATTGTCCGCCTGTTATAAAATCTTCATTAATTCATCCATATCCCGGGAATGCATAGTTTGTTCTCAGACACCTCTTAATCCGGGGCCGATAATCACCGCAATACCAATATAGGCACAAAGTCCATTTGATGGGAATATTTTGTGAATACCGATAAAAAATTATTAATCACTAAAAGAAAAATGTCACGCAAGGACAGGATAGATGTTTCTCAGTTTAGTTTCTTAAATAGAAGAGCATTTTGCGCCGATGAATTGACTGAACTCTCATGATTAACGAATTCGAATGTAAGAAATTTTTTAGATTTCTTATAACTTTCCGATGGAGGAAACGTTTTCTATAGTAAGATTCAGTCTAAGATTGTTAATAAACATACTTGTCGGTCTTAATTTTTGGAGGTCCAAAGAATGTTGAAGTCAAAATATGTCAGAAGTACGTTTGTGACAGGATTACTGGTAATGCTCGTCCTTGCTACAGGACTGCAGGCGGCAAGTGTAGTACAACCAGCAGATGATCCACTGCTCAAAATGCTCCCGGCGGAGAGCCTGTTTTGCATACGAGTAAATCATTTTGAACACACAGTAAATCAAACAGATCAGTTTTTAGCCGGCATCTCACCTATACCTTTGGGGCTCTCGATGATGGTACGCATGCAGTTAGCAAATGTGCTGGGCAGTCCGGAATTGAACGGGGTTAATATGAACGGTAGTCTTGCAGTATTTGGCGTAATGCTGCCCGGAGAACAAACATCAAATAATCCGGCTTCAAATATATTCATCGGCGGATTTGTTCCTGTTACAGATTATAGACAATTTATCAGCAATCCCAACTGCAGCCAACCGGATGACAACGGTATTTCTAAAATCACAAGCAATGGGACTCCCATATTACTGACTACAAAGATTGGCAATCATGCATTGATAGGCTGGGCAAATGATTATGACAAGCTTCTCAGAATGGCAAAAGTGATTTCAACCGCCAGGACAACGAAGCTTGCGAGTTCCATTGATGCCGCCGAGGCTAAACTGGCTATACTTGAACCGGTGTGGGCCTATGGTAATATCCAACAGGCATCCAAAACTTTTGGGCCTTTGTTATTGGGCAAAATTGAAGAGATAAAAACGATAATTAAAAGCACCGGACCTGACAGCCCTGGGGCGCCGCCGAAAAACATGCAGAATTTCACACAGAATGTAATGAATATGTACGCAGACATTCTTCAGAAGCTAATGAAGGAAGCCCGGTACTTCAGCATAGCTATCAAACCGAAGCCCAATGTTCTTAATATCACCAAAACCGTCTCCGCCGTTCACGGTACGGATATGGCAAATATGTTCGTCTCAGATGCTTCAGCGGACAGAAAGAACAATCTTCTTAATTATCTGGAAGACGGGGCGATGATGAATTTCGGAGTTACAGTAAATAAATATTTATGGAAAGAATGCAACCTCAAGGGTATAGATTTGCTTGCCATTATGGCCGGTGAGAGTATGAACGCCGAGGATATCGATAAGATGAAAGCTCTGATAGAAGATGGAATTGACTGTCTCGGCGGCCCAATTGCATGTTCAGCTTCGATAGACGCCAAAAACAAACCGCCCTTTATTGCGAAGTATGTTATAGCTGTCAAAGATAAGAATAAATTCAACCAGCTAATAGAAAATTCAATGCAGCTTTTCAACACCAGTGGAATTTTGGATTTTTATAAGAACATGGGGATAGAAACCAGCTTTGAAATACAACGCGGTGTTGACAGCTATAAAAATGTCTCGATAGATTCGGCCAAACTCACGATGAAATCAATAGATGCCGCCTCGCCGCAGGGACAAATGATAAATTCTATGTACGGCGGAGGATTTGATTACAGATGGGGCATTGTTAATGGGCTCTGTGTTTTAACTATCGGCAGTAATGCGGATTCGTCGATACGTGAGCTGATTGACCAGGTAAAAGCCGGCAGAACGCAAATGGGCTCCGAGGTAAAGGCGGCTCTGGAACTACTCCCTGAGGCAGAAAAAGCTGACTTCGTGGTGACATATAATGTGCTGCGCTGGTTAAAGATAGCCGGTTCAATAACGGTTATGCCGATACCAATGCCGATGCTGCAGACGGATATTCCAACAAAAAGCAATATTGCATTGGCAGGTAAAGCCGGAAATGGCAAAATGGTTGTGGATATTGCTCTGCCAAAAGAGCATCTCAAAGAGATGATGACAGCCGTTCTAATGATGCAACAGCAAATGAAGATGATGATGCAGCAGAATTCCAATCCCTCTGGTAATAAAATGAATTAGAACATGAGGTCACACCGAAAAGACAAATTCTAAACGAAACCCAAACGGACAAAGGTCGGGCCAAACAACCCGACCTTTTTTGTGATTCTACTTTGAGCGTTTGAAAGTGTGATTATCTATTTTAACAAGTCGTTCCTGCAAATTGCCCCGTGCGTCGGCTTTAAATATCTCTATACTGGCAGGAACACGAACACCGTCTTTTTCGACCGCTGTATAGTCATAACCGCGAACCGCAAAATTACTATCTCCGCTCATAAAGTCAAATACAAGCATGTCTATTAAAGAACCGTCCCTGTCCTGATATAAAACCGCCTTAGACAAAACAAAAGCAGGTTCGGAATCAAGCTCGCCTCCGACAACCGGTATGCTTAGTCTGCTAATCGGGTAATACCATTGTCCCTGGATTTTGAGCCCTGTGGTTTCTTTGGAAAACTCAGCCGATTCATCAAAAAAACGTGCCGGCACTGTTATAATACTCAATATCATTTCAGCAAAATGATTACTGCCTATTACGACCGGCAGTGCATCACTTTGTCCGCCTTCCTTCAATACATCGAACTTGCCTTTCGATAACTGCCAGACAAATCTGCCCTGCGGCTCCCGAGCTGAAATCTGAATAGAATTCGACCAGGGATAAACCACATGATGCTGCTCAGTCAGGTGGAAACTACCGTCCGGTTGATAAAAAGTAACTACACAATCGAGCTGCAGCTCTTTTGTTCGGGTCCATGCGTTCCAGCCGCCAACCGCTTCAATCGCTTTAACCACATAATCAGGCGGAACAGAAGTCATTTCAATCTCCGGTCCGGAATCTAAAACATCTACTGCTTCTTCCTTATATTTCCGCTGACACCCTGTGAAGATGAAAGCAACGACAAGAACCATCCAAATTATCTTTGAGAACCTATTGTCCATTTGTTTTCCCTTAGCCTCCCATTTCCTATTTTGCATTTTAGTCCTTACGCTTAACATTTTCCATCGCACGCCAGATTTGCAAGCTGCTCCATCAGAGCATACCTTCGAGTAACATCACTACCGGCAAGTTTGATTAACTGCGCCGCCACTTCGGGTTTGGATTGCTTTAGCGTTCGATAACGATTTTCTCCGTAAGCATAATCTTCGAAGCTTTCCGTTGGAGCTTTCGAATCGAGTTGTAACGGATTTTTACCCTGCTCTGTCAGCCGCGGATCGAATCTATATAACGGCCAATGACCACACGCTACTGCCTTTTTTTGCTCCAGATAACCCGCCGTCATATCAATACCGTGGGCGATACAATGGGAATAGGCAATTATAAGCGAAGGTCCAGGGTAAGCTTCGGCCTCGACAAAGGCCTTTACTGTTTGGTTGGTATTTGCACCCATCGCTACCTTTGCTACATAAATGTTTCCATAGGTCATAGCCAGAAGCCCGAGGTCTTTCTTGGGCATCATTTTTCCAGCAGCGGCAAACTTGGCAACTGCGGCCCGTGGTGTGGATTTCGACATCTGTCCGCCGGTATTCGAATATACTTCCGTATCCAAAACAAGCACATTAACATTGGCACCGCTTGCCAAAACGTGGTCCAATCCGCCATACCCGATATCATAGGCCCATCCGTCGCCACCAAGAGCCCAAACTGATTTCCGAACAAGATAATCAGCAACATCCAATAGCTGCCTGCAATAAGAACAATCGCTTTTTTTGCACTGAGTTTTTAGCTCATCCACCCGAGTCCGCTGTTGTTCGATAGCACTCTGGTCGGGATTATCTTCCAATGTCGCCGTCCGAATTTCCTGTTGCAGTTTCGAATCAATACAGTCTTTCTCTGCCGCCCTATCCATCAGTACAAGTGCGTTTTCCCGGAATTTGTCAACTGTAAGCCGCATACCCATCGCAAATTCGGCGCAATCCTCGAACAAACTATTGCTCCAGGTCGGTCCTCTGCCGTCAAATCTTTTCGTATAAGGCGTCGTAGGTAGATTCCCACCGTAAATCGATGAACAGCCTGTCGCATTGCCGATCAAAGCCCTGTCTCCGAACAATTGTGACATTAGTTTAACGTAAGCCGTCTCTCCGCAGCCGGCACATGCACCGGAATATTCAAACAACGGTTCAATCAACTGACTACCCTTTACGCTGCCTGATTTAAAGAGCTCTCGGTCTGTATTCGGAATGGCCAGGAAATATGTATAATTCTCCCGTTGAGTATCGCGAACAGGCTCCTGCAGAACCATATTGATTGCCTTTCGGCCTGTTGGCTGCTTGGACTCATCTTTTTCCTGTGCAGGACAAGCTACAACACAGGCACCACAACCGGTACAGTCTTCCGGAGCAGGTTGAACGGTGAATTTCATATCTTTAAAGTCTTTACCTTTGGCATCAGCACTTTTGAATGATGCCGGAGCATCTTTTAGATACTTCTGATCGTAAGCCTTTATCCTTATAGCCGCATGCGGACAAACAAAAGAGCACGTACCGCACTGAATGCAAACATCAGGCTCCCATTCTGGAATATCGACGGCAATATTGCGTTTTTCATATTTTGTCGTACCGGTTAGAAACTTGCCGTCAACCGGCATTTTGCTTACAGGCACTTTATCACCCCGAAGCGCTATTAGCTCTGCCGTAACCTCTTTAACAAAATCAGGAGCATCGTCCGGAACCACCGGTGGCATTTTTTTCTTACTCGTAACCTTGGCCGGTACTGTAACTTCAAAGATTTTATCAAGAGCGCCGTCAACCGCTGCATTGTTCATATCAACAATTTTCTGGCCCTTCTTGCCGTAAGTCTTTTGGATAGCGTCTTTGATTGCTTCGACTGCCGAATCAAGCGGGATAATATTACTAATTTTGAAAAAAGCGGTCTGCATAATTACATTGATTCGACCACCTAAGCCAAGCTCACCGGCAAGCGCAATCGCATCAATAATGTAGAACTTCAGCTTCTTATCGATTATTTGCTTCTGCACCTCCTGTGGCAAAGTGTCCCACACCTCATCCTTGTCATGGCTGCTGGTCAGCAGAAACGGGGCTCCCTCGCGTGCAGAGGAAAGCATATCGTATTTTTCCAGGAAACTCGGGTTATGACACGCAATAAAATCGGCCTTGCTTACAAGGTAAGGCCTTCGAATAAGTTTATCGCCAAACCGCAGATGCGATACGGTTACAGCACCGGCCTTTTTCGAATCATAAACAAAATAAGCCTGGGCGTAATTATCCGTCAGCTCGCCGATAATTTTAATGGAGTTTCTGTTCGCACCAACAGTGCCGTCCGAACCGAGCCCAAAGAACATCGCAGAATAAAAACCCTCGCTGGGAATATCAAAAGATTCGTCAACATCCAGACTGACATTGGTTACATCGTCAACGATGCCTACAGTAAAACCTCTTTGGGGCTTTTCCTTATCGAGATTATCAAAGACGGCCTTTACCATAGCGGGCGTAAATTCCTTCGAGCCCAACCCATATCGTCCGCCAACAATAAGCGGATACGTATTGAACGGTCCTTGTTTTGCTTCCATTGCTTCGCCAATTGCAGTGCGAACGTCCACATACAACGGCTCTCCAATAGAACCGGGCTCTTTTGTTCTGTCCAATACCGCTATTTTCTTAACGGTTTTCGGCAAGGCGGCAATAAAGTGCTCGATGCTGAACGGCCTGTAAAGACGCACCTTGAGCACACCCGCTTTTTCACCTTGAGATGCCATAAACTCAGCGGTTTCATGGGCGGTATCTGCGCCTGAGCCCATAATAATAATAACCTTCTCGGCGTCTTGGGGTCCGACATAATCGAACAAATGATATTGCCTTCCAACCAGTTTGGCGAACTTATCCATTGTATCCTGAACAATCTTCGGTACAGCTAAATAATACTTGTTCACCGTCTCTCTGCCCTGGAAGTACACATCCGGATTTTGTGCCGTTCCTGAAATCATCGGCCGGTCTGGACAAAGCGCCCTGGCCTTATGCTGTGTAACTAACTCGTCATCAATCATCTCTCGGATATCATCGAACGTAAATTCCTCGACCTTTTGAAGCTCATGACTGGTTCTGAAACCGTCAAAGAAATGCAGGAAAGGGACTCGCGAAGCCAATGTTACCTGCTGAGCAATAAGAGCCATATCCATAACTTCCTGAACACTATCCGAGCAAAGCATTCCAAAGCCCGTCTCACGACAAGTCATCACATCAGAATGGTCGCCGAATATCGAAAGTGCCTGACAAGCCAATGAACGAGCTGAGATGTGAAAAACGGTAGGAAGCAGCTCGCCGGCAATTTTGTACATATTGGGAATCATCAGCAAAAGCCCTTGTGAGGCGGTGAAAGTGGTTGTCAAAGCACCGCTCGCCAATGCTCCATGCACAGCACCAGCCGCACCGGCTTCCGACTGCATCTCCGTTACCGAAGGAATTGTTCCCCATATATTAGGCTGACCTTTGGCTGTTTTGGCATCAGCCATTTCACCCATAGGTGAGCTTGGAGTAATCGGATATATTGCAATAACTTCATTCGTAGCGTGGGCCACATATGCCGCTGCTGTATTACCGTCAATCGTAACCATTTTGCGTTTCTTCATGTTTTCTCCATCTTTGTAAAATAATATCCATAAACGAACTTGCTCATTCTTCGCTCTGTCAGTGAGACCATCTCAGCACTCCTTTGAGCTTCCCACTCAGCCCGTCAAACTGTCAGATACAGGCAAAAAAAACAAATAATATCGGCCTATACCAGTATTCAGTACACCGGGAAATCATCCTTTATACACCTTTTTAGTGAATTAAGCAATACAAAATTCTGTAATGATTCAACTGCATTCACCGTAAATCGAACAATGAACGTCCGATTTGCAATTTGCCGAAAAATTAGCCCTTATACACCCCCTCCTGAAACTGCTAAAATAGCCAGTATTTTGCAGATTTCTCTTGATTTAACCGCAGTATTTTTATATAATGTACTATAAGATATTTTATGAAATTCTAATACTGTAAAAATGCCTTTTGGGAGGAGCGGATGATGAAAAAGCTGTATTCAGGTGCGCTGATCTTTTTTATACTTGGTTCAGTCTTAATCCAGGGAAGTATATCTGGGAGCCAAATCTTTGAAGAGGATCTGCCCCGTATGGGGCAAAAGTACGTTGCGGGTGAGTTTCTTGTAAAATTCAAGCCCAACGTTTCAGAACAAACCATAAACGCCTTAAATTCATCTCATGGTGTTTCCTCTATCTATACGAGCCCATATACTGGCTTTAGAAGATTGAGGATGCCGGAGGGCAAGACAGTCGCCGACATGGTCGATATTTATCAGGCAAATACCAACGTCGTGCATGCCGAGGCAAACTATATTGCTTATGCCCTAAAGGCGCCAAGCGATGAACTGTATCCCCTTCAATGGCATCTGCAAAATCCCCGCTATGGTGGCATTAGGGCCGAATCGGCCTGGACTATTTCCACCGGCTCAGGGGCAGTTGTTGCAATCCTTGATACCGGTATTGCCTACGAAAATTACGGCGAAAAAAATCCCGCAGTCTCCGAAAGAAGCTATCAGCAGGCCCCGGATTTAGCCGGCACCTTTTTTGTGGCCGGTTATGATTTTGTTAATAATGATGGACACCCCAATGATGATTCGTTCTCCGGACACGGCACCCACATAGCCGGAACTATTGCTCAAAATACTCACAACGGCATCGGGACGGCCGGAGTGGCCTTCAATGCCTATCTGATGCCGGTGAAGGTACTGGATGCTTACGGGACCGGAACATATTCCGAGATAGCCGAAGGTATTATTTGGGCAACGGAGAACGGTGCTCATGTGATTAACCTGGGGCTTGGAGGAAGTGAACCCTCAACGGTTTTAGAGGAGGCGATAGCTTACTCTTATAATCGTGGAGTAACAATAATAGCCGCAGCCGGTAATGATGGCATAGGCGGCGTCTGTTACCCTGCCGTTTACGATGATTACGTTATTGCTGTCGGCGCTACCCGTTACGATGAAACTTTGGCTTATTACTCCAACCACGGACTCAGTCTGGATTTGGTTGCTCCCGGTGGTGACCTTAATGTTGACCAGAATGGAGATGATTACGGGGACGGGATTTTACAGCAGGCTTATAAGATAAGTGGATACGGCACAACATCGTGGGGTTACGGCTTTATGGAAGGCACTTCAATGGCTGCTGCACATGTCTCCGGGGTCGCTGCCTTACTAATAGCCAACGGAAATGCCACCTCGCCGGCAGAAGTCAGGCAGGCATTAGAATTCACCGCCGAAGACAAGGGCGCAGCAGGCTGGGATATAAGATACGGCTGGGGAATAGTAGATGCTTATGCCGCCCTTCAATGGGTAGCCACACAACCAGGGCCGGGGCCAAGTCCGGGACCAGGACCCGGACCGGGGCCAAAGCCGCCGGGACCTCAATCCCTTAAAGCAGAGTTTACAGGGGAACCAACAATCGCCCCTAAAAACACGGCGGTACAATTTAACAGTCAAGCCACAGGAAGTATAACCAGTTGGCTGTGGAATTTCGGTGATGGAACAACATCAATCGATCCGAATCCGTCTCATACATATACAGACGCACGTACATACAATGTGAGCCTGACGGTAACAGGGCCAGACGGCTCGGATACAGAAACCAAGAGCAGGTTTATCCAACTGTTTACACCTTCAGTTCCTACTGCAGACTTTACAAGAGAGCCCATAAGCATCAATTCACCCATGACTGTACAATTCACTGACACGTCCACTTGTCCGGCGTCTCTTATCAATCATGAAAACGGCGCGATTTACACCACTTCGATAGAATCAGCATCCTATGGAGGTATTACAACCTGGACGTGGGACTTCGGCGATGGAACAACATCAAATGATCGGAACCCAGTTCATACGTACCAGGGTACCGGTGTTTACACGGTGAGTTTGAGAGTAGTTGGCCCGAGAGGAAATGATTCCATAACAAGGATGGATTACATTCAACTGACAATGCCTTCGGTTCCTATAGCGAACTTTACGGCAAAGCCAAGAAGCGGCAACGGTCCTCTGGTCGTGCAATTCAACGACACTTCCTCAGGGCATGTCTCCAGCCGGCATTGGGACTTCGGCGACGGGACAACTTCAACCGAGCAAAATCCGGTCCACATATATACGTACAAGAACACCCCAGATTATACCGTCAGCTTAAGTGTAACAGGCATGGGTGGCTCAGACACTGAAACCAAGACGAACTACATCCATCTGAACACCCCGCCAATACGGGTAAATATCGCCATGTCTAAGAATGCCGTTTTCCGGAACTGGTACGAAGTAACCGCAGGGCTCACAATTACACAGAACGACCCGACAGGACTGCCCATCGGCGGAGCAACCGTAGAGGGAACATGGAGCGGAGGTCACAGTGGAGCTGTCTCCGGCGTCACAAATGCAAATGGCGGAATCAGCTTCAAAACACCATGGGTAAGCAGTACGGTTACGTTCACAATCAATAAAGTGATTATAGGCAGTAAAGAGCATGACTTTGCCGGAACAAGAAGTACTTCAATAGGAATTTAAAAAGACAAGAGATATCGTACAAAAATAATCCCTCGATAATGGAGCATAAAACTCCGGTTTATCGAGGGATTTTATTTTATACAGTACTGTCAGATGATATTTCTGGGATCTTTACGCCTGTCGGAATTACGTCTATGGTGAATATCTATATTCAGAACTAAATATAGACTCCAATCACAACTTTAAACCAAATTCCAGCTTTCGCAACAAAACCGGAACGAATGGATTATTTTGCCACAGGAAACTAAAAAGCTCCCCAATCCTGCTTTCCCGGAATGTAGTAGCTCGGACAAATAAAGCGGAACATATTTGAAATCTTCAGCAACTTATTGAGCTTAGCCTTGTCTTCTGCTTCCATCGCGGCCAATTCGCCACCAAAGACTTCCGAGAAATATTCTTCGGCCGCTTTGTGTCTTTCCTCTTCCGTATTGAAAAGGCTGCGAATTTTATTCAACTCACCGGCATCCAGCCAAAAACCTGCACAGCCAGGGCACTCATCAACCTCGACTTTCTTTTTAACACTGAAGAAGTGCCGCATCATTACAATATCATCACAGGACGGACACTTCAATCTTTTTGTATGGTCGATAACAATACTTTCATCCTGCTCTATATCTAATAGAGCCTCACCAGCGGACTCGTGTGGTTCATCGAATTTCTGTATCTCAAAATTATCAAACCAGATGCCGCCACAGCCGCCCTGGCATACATCAACCACCACATCCGCTACGGTCTTTTCCTGTAATATATTTCCACAAGCAGGACAGTTCATAATCATTTATCCTCCCAAAAAGGGTAATAATACACTTTCACAATGTTCATCGGCATATATCGTCAAACAAACGCTATTGCTCAAGACCAAAAATCTCAAGCCATTGCCCGGTTTCGCTCTCGCTTAATCCTCGGCGTTTAGCTGCCGGCTCTTTTGTCATTTTTTTTCGACTCAATTGTTTCTGCATATTATTCCAGAAAACCTCCGACTTTATCGAAGTTGCTTTTCTGGCCCGGGCTGCTTTTCGCAATCTCCGGTCGCTGCTGACAATTTTCAACCTTCTTGGTGCTGTGTTTATGCTTATTTTGTCCTCGATTACAGTATCAGTATCGGTACCTAAGCCTGCAAAAAAGACCTCCAGATTACTAATATCTTCGAATCCGCTTTTATCAGGGGGCCCGATACCGTCAAAAATA
Organism: Planctomycetota bacterium; assembly: GCA_014384025.1. Taxonomy (GTDB): domain Bacteria; phylum Planctomycetota; class Phycisphaerae; order Sedimentisphaerales; family Anaerobacaceae; genus NIOZ-UU13. Next base: position 23,532 of record JACNGQ010000411.1, read on the forward strand.
ATTTCACCGCTTTGGCCCGTAAGCTTCAAATAACTACCGATAATATGACACAACTGAACATCACTTATTGGTCCGGAACCCGGTCCATCTTTTTGAACTGAGTGCAACAGATTATGACCATCAATAAAAAACATGATTCAAAATGCGTGTACTTTGAACTCTCAACTACTAACTATCGGCTCTTGGATTCAAACCTTATCTCACCGCCGACGATTGTTGTCTCAACCTTGCCTTTGACTTTCCAGCCGTGATATGGGCAGTTCCTGCTCTTGGAACGGAATGTGTTTACGTCAATCTCATACTCAGCATTCGGGTCGATAATAGTAACATCTGCCTGTTTGCCCCTACCAAGTGTACCCTTATCTACACCGATTATCTTTGCCGGCTTTTCCGCCATCAAACGAATCAATCCGGGCCAGTCCAGAATACCCGGCTCAATCAGTGCTTTAACGTAAAGACCTAATGCACATTCCAGAGACGCTATACCGAAAGGAGCAGTCAAAAATTCCAGTTCCTTTTCACTTTGCAGGTGCGGTGCATGGTCGGTTGCCAGTGCATCTATAAGGCCTTCGGCAATAGCCTGCTTCAGGGCTTCAACATCTTTTTCCGTCCGCAGAGGCGGGTTTACCTTATAGTTGGTATCATACTCGGCACAACATTGCTCAGTTAAAAGTAAATGATGCGGTGCTACCTCACAGGTAATCGGCAGAGAATCTTTTTTGGCGGCTCTTATCAGTTCGACCGACCCGGCTGTCGATATATGCTGAACGTGGTAACGAACCTCGGCCTTTTTAATAAGCTGAATATCGCGCCAGAGTATCATCTCTTCCGCCAATGGGTCTATCCCAGGTAAACCCAGTATAGTCGAATAGTAGCCGGAGTTCATTACACCATTGCCTGTAAAATTTTCAGCCTGACAATGCTGGGCCACAACCACATCGAACATAGCAGCATATTTCAAAGCCCGCAGCATAACAGCCGCGTCCTGCACCCCCCTGCCGTCATCGGTAAATCCAACCGCCCCTGCCTCTGCCATAAATCCCATCTCGGCAAGTTCAACACCCTGCAGTCCTTTTGTTATGGCTCCCATTGTATAGACATGGGTTTTTCTGGTTTGCCTGCCCTTTCGATGGATGTATTCGACATCGGTTTCATTTTCGATAACAGGATTGGTGTTCGGCATACAGACTACCGAAGTGAAACCTGCCGCTAAAGCCGCTGCTGAACCACTTGCTATTGTTTCTTCCTCTTCATCGCCCGGTTCACGAAAATGAACGTGGATATCAATCAAACCTGGTACGACTAACTTGCCGGCCGCATCGATAACCGTCTGTACAGGTTTATCGACTTTGCCCACCTCTGCAATCTTTTCATCGACGATAAGCACATCACATTTTTTATCGATGCCGTTCGCAGGGTCTATTACCCGCCCATTTTTTATCAATAATTCGGAACTCATATTAATATAATAACTTATCAATAATCATTTTTGTTGTGCTGCCGCCTGGTTGACCAGGAACAAAACTGCCATTCTTACAGCCAGACCGTTGGTAACCTGCTCTAAAATAACACTATTGCGGCCGTCAGCTACTTCGCTTTCTATCTCCAGTCCTCTGTTAATCGGCCCGGGATGCATAACTAAAATATCAGGTTTGGCCCTTTTCATACGTTCAACAGTCAGTCCGAAATAATGCGAATATTCTCGTATCGAAGGAAAAGGATTTCCTCCCAGACGCTCAAACTGAATCCGCAGCATATTTATTACATCGACCTTTTCAATAACCTCATCAAGGCTGTAGCTTACTTTAACAGGCAATTGTCTTACCTGTGGGGGCATAAGTGTCGGCGGGCCAACAAATATAATCTCTGCACCGAGTTTTGTCATCGCCCACATATCACTGCGGGCCACCCGCGAGTGCGCTATGTCACCGACAATCGCTATCTTCAATCCTTCAAGAGTGCCCTTTATTTTGCGGATAGTATAGGTATCCAAAAGACCTTGTGTAGGATGCTCACAGAATCCGTCGCCGGCATTTACCACGCAGGCATTGATATTCCTGCTTAAAAATTTCGGCGCGCCGCCGGCATTATGACGAACCACAACTATGTCAATCCCCAGCGCCTCCAGGTTTCTGGCCGTATCCAAAAGAGACTCGCCCTTACTGACAGAACTTGTCTTCTTGGTGAATTCGATAATATCTGCACTTAACCGATTTGCGGCCAGGGAAAAGCTGTTCCGTGTCCGCGTACTGTCTTCAAAAAAAAGGTTTACAACAACTTTGCCGCGTAAAGGCGGGGCCTTTTTGACCGCTCGGGTACTTATCTGCTCAAAACCTTCGGCTGTATCAAGAATGTAAGTAATCTCCTCGGCACTAAGCTCCCGCAGGCCAAGTAAGTGTTTGCGATGCCACTTGATTTCTTTACTTTTTCTTTTCAACGCCATAGTTTTGTATATGTATATCTGAGTATATGAATTAATGCGAAACTTATCTTATAATTTTCTCAGTAATGCACACAATCATTTACTCAATAACTACTTCATCTTTTCCGTCTGACTCAACAAGATTGACCTGAACTAATGTACCCGGTGAGGTATCGGCCTTGTAGCCTGCGTAATCAGCCTGTATCGGAAACTCCCTGCCGGCCCTTTCAACAAGAACAGCCAGTCTTATCGCCTTTGGCCTGCCCAAATCTATAAGGGCATCCATCGCCGCCCTCGCTGAGCGACCCGTATATAAAACATCATCAACCAGAATAATGATTTTATCGTCAACGTCAAATCCGATTTCTGTAGTGCGAACCAGCGGTTGGGTGGTAACATGAGGCGAGTTTAGGTCATCACGATAAAGAGTTATATCCAGAGTTCCGCACGGAACATCCTTGCCGAGCTTTTGCGATAGTTGGCCCGATAACCTTTGAGCAAGGACCTCTCCCCTGCTGCGGATGCCGATTACTGCAATATCCTGCTCAACCGGCGTTTCAGAAAGAATACGATCCCTAAGCTCATTGAGAACCTGCTCGATTTGTCCCGAATCTAAAATTACTTTCATAATTAAAAGGAACCACTAATCTAAGACCAATCTTCAATATCGCATCGAGTATAGCAATTGCAACAGATAAAGGCAAGACTTCTCAATAAGTTTTCCTGAACCGCCCTTTTAATGCTAAAAACCATAATATTACTGGAACATCACAGATAATTTGCTTGAAAACAAATACGTTTTATGGTATTATAAAAAGAGTTTGCAACATGCAGACAGATAAATAGCAACTATGGAGGTTGGCAATCGGGGGAGCATTTATGTTCCTGTTGGTTTTTTAGCGCCACCTCTGGAATTAAGAAATGATATATACACCTAAAAGAACGCTTTTGTTAAGTGTGATAACCTGTATAGCAGCGTTGTACAGTGCCGCCGGCTCTACAGCCATAGCTCAGGAAACGCAGAATACCAAAATCCTCCAACCACAGGGATTAGAACATGCCGGTATCTACTCATTAAAACGGATAGAGCCAAATTTGACCGGCGAAGGTGTTCGATTCGCCGTTATCTGTCGAAGTATTACCTATATCGATGATGAACCGCAAAACGATTACCATCCTGACGTCGAGCATAACAGCTTAAATTCCAGCCGACTCTTTCTACACGATAAGGGCCAACCTCTTGCGGGCATTTCACCACATTCGACTGCCATCTGCTCAATACTGCTCGGTGAGGACCCTAACGCATTTTTCCCGCAAATAGGTCAATTTTACTACCAGGGCATAGCACCTCAGGCTCAGGCTGACATCTACGAATTCTGGCATTTCTTAACCAATAACATCTTCGAGCACTTACCGCCGGACGCAGATATTATTACAATCGACAACGGCATTCAATTTGAAGATTGGTGGACTAATGGTATCGAATCAATGGCCGAACATTATGGTCTCACTGTCGTCGCCGCAATAGGTAACGGAACCAATGCTCATGACCCTGTCCTGTATCCGGGAGCCGGGGCCAACATCATCGGAGTCGGCGTCATTGACTCTGTAGATACTAAAGATATTGCTACCAACCTGGAACATTTTGCATTGGCCTATCCGGAGCATTCGACTTTCGGTCCGACACCCGATGAGCGGTGTAAACCTGACATCGTCGCTCCCGGCAATTGCCTGGCCGCAATCGAAAACAAACCCAACGTCTATGAACCAACCGGTAACTGGTCAAGCTTCTCGACGCAAATAGTAGCTGGAACAATCGGCTTGCTCGTTCAAAAAGCCAAACAGGATCCAAACTTAAGTCCCGCTATCTCGCCGGATGCCGGAAACTGCGTTATCAAAGCAATACTATTAAATTCAGCAGACAAACTGCCCTTCTGGCATAAGGGCCAACTCCAAACCGACGATGACCACACCGTCCCTCTTGACTACATTCAAGGGGCAGGATTGTTAAATGCAGTAGGAGCCTACAGGCATTTAACATCCGGGCAAAATGAGCCCGGCGATGTTTCAACAACCGGATGGGACTCAAACCAACTCTATAGCAGCCCAGGGCTGGAAAATGTTTACAAAATCACATTAGCCGAACCTGCCGGCAAATTTATCACAACCACTCTCGTCTGGAACAAACACTTTGACAGAACCTATCCATTCGGACCGGCTCCTGAAAAAGACAGCAACTTTCGCCTCGAACTCTGGGCAGTTGACCCGAACAATCCCGGCAACGACTTTCTACTCGACTATAGTGACAGCAATGTTGATAATGTTGAGCACATCTATATTCCTGCAGACCCCAACTATTCAGACTACGAAATTATTTTGTCTTTGAACGAAAATGACTACCCAAGAGAAATAGCCATAGCACAAAGTTATGGCCTGGCCTGGAACATAAGTGATAAACAAGACAACGACAGCATCTTTTGGTATGACCTGAATGCCGACGGTATTATTAACGAATCAGACTTTGCCATCCTGCTCAATAACATCTTTAACAGCACAAAATCTCCGGACAGCTATTTACTCGGTGACATCAATTCTGACGGCGCAATCGATATCAAAGATTTCAATCTCCTCATAGAACACAATGAGCGTCAGGCCGATTGGTATATAAGACCAGACGATAAGCCAAAATAACTAACGTACAACAAACAATGACATTCAACTTTGACACGGGAGTATTTGTTAAGGAGGGATGGAAAATCAAGAAAGCATTTTCAGTCATATATATTATTGCCGTTCTTTTTCTGGCAGCATTTTCATCGACAGGTCTTGCTCAGGTGTCCTGGAAATTTATTGTTACCTGCGACAGCCGCGGTTCTGACTATGGAATCAATCAGATTATCCTTAGTGAGCTTGTTACCGAGATTAAAAGCCAGGGAGTCGATTTTGTTATGTTTTCCGGAGACCTTGTTTCCGGCAACTTAGTAAGAGACCCGAACATCTTCGAATCTCAGCTCAGAGTCTGGGTAGAAATGATGACTCCTCTCTACGATGCTAACATCCCGGTATATGTCTGTCGCGGCAATCATGAACTCGGTGATGTCTGGAGTAACTACCCTAGTCCAGGTACAAGTCCCGATCCAAATGATAATAACATGCTGCGCTGGCTCAACGTCTTCGGTAATGACTCTTATCCCAAACAAAAGCTGCCCGAGAACGGCCCTGCAGATGAGAAATTTATGACTTACTCGGTTACGCACAAAAATGCTTTTATTGTCATGCTTGATAACTATGCCGGTACCCGTCATGATTTTCACCATAAGGTCAAACAGGAGTGGCTGGACAACCAATTAGCGGCAAATACCAAACCGCATATCTTCTTTGCCGGCCACGAACAGGCTTTTAGGGCGTTGCATACCGATTGTCTCGACTATTTTCCTTACCAGCGTGATGCGTTTTGGACCGCCATAAAAAACGCAGGCGGACGAACATACTTTTGTGGTCACGACCACTTTTATGACCATGCACGAGTTGATGACGGTGATGGTAATCCGAATAACGATATTCACCAATTTATCATTGGGACCGCAGGTGCGCCGCCATATACATGGTCGCCGCCCTATGCCGGCAATAATACCATTTATACTGTCGAACAATGGAACCATGCCAAAGGCTATGGTTATGTTCTGGTCGAGATTGACGGGCCTAATGTCAAACTGATCTGGACAGAACGCCATTCCAAAAATTTGAACATTCCGGGCATCTACGAGCCGAACGAAGTATGGGGTTACACCGTTACTCCGAAACCGATTGTGCTCTCGCCGAATAGCGGCGAAAATCTCTCAGCAGCAGGTAACTACACAATAAGCTGGAAAACAATCGAAGGCACTATAACTGATTCCGTGATAATCGAATATTCACTCGATTATGGCTTAACCTGGCAGGAGATAGGCTCCTCGCCGAATACCGGCTGGTACGAATGGGACTCGCTCCCGCGCATCAACTCAAATGAGTGTCTGATTCGCATTAGTGACTTAAATAATACGCTCATAAGTGACACAAGCGACAATGTCTTTTCGATATCCAAATGCCGGACAAAACTCAAAGCCGACCTGAATGGCGATTGCACTGTTGACATTCTTGATTTTGCCATTTTAGCCGATTACTGGCTCAAATAAGCAAATCCGTTCTTAAAATCTTCTTTTAATTTTCCAGCATTTCTGATAAAAAAGTGCTAAATCTAATACCAAGAACAATATTATGAAATTGATTGTAAAAAAATCACGGCTAAAAGGAACGGTGCTGATTCCGGGCTCCAAGTCGCACACTATACGTGCCGTCGCGATAGCCTCTTTAGCAGCAGGTGAAAGTCTTATCCATAATCCTCTGGATTCAAGCGATACACAGGCAGCGGTGGCGTGCTATCGAGCCTTAGGCGCTGAGATTAACATATCTGATCCCAAACTCTGGAAGGTAAAAGGCACTGGTGGTACAATTACACCGCCGCCGGAAATCATCGATGTGGGCAATTCCGGCACAACTCTGCGTATAGCAATGGGTTCGGCTTCGCTGGCCCAGGCCGGCCAAACCATATCTTTCACCGGCGATGAACAAATTCAGACCCGTCCTGTCGGGCCGCTAATGGATGCTCTCGCTGAACTCGGCGCTAAATGCACAAGCCTTAAAAGCAACGGCAAAGCTCCTGTTGAGATAATGGGAAAACTGACAGGTGGAAAAACCGCCATTGCCGCGACGACAAGTCAATATCTCTCCAGCTTGCTCTTGTGCGCACCATTAGCTTCCAAAGATACCTTGATAGATGTAACTTTGCTAAACGAACCGGGTTATGTACAAATGACACTCGACTGGCTCGACAAACAGCAGATTGAATACGATAACCAACAGATGCGTACATTCAAAATCAAAGGCAATCAAAGCTACAAAGCTTTCGATGCCAAAATCCCCGCCGACTTTTCCAGTGCCACGTTCTTTCTTTGCGCTGCCGCCATATCCGCAGAGCAAGTAACTTTGCTCGGGCTGGATTTTACAGATAGTCAGCCCGACAAAGCAGTCGTTGATTACCTAAAAGCAATGGGGGCCGATATTTATATTGGCCCGAATTCAGTAACAGTTAAAGCAGCAACGCTCAAAGGCACGGAGTTTGATATGAACAAGACCCCCGATGCACTGCCCGCTATGGCTGTTACCGCTGCTTTTGCCAAAGGAACAACCAAACTGCTGAACGTCCCCCAGGCTCGCAATAAAGAGACCGACCGAATCAAATGCATGGCCGAAGAGTTGGAAAAAATGGACATAGATGTTGAAGAATTACCGGATGGCCTTATAATAAACGGCGGTAAGCCCAAACCCGCTGAATTACACGGCTGGGCTGACCACCGAATCGTAATGGCATTGTCTATGATGGGCCTGAATATGAATACTCAATGCACCATAGATACCGCCGAGGCAATCAGCGTTACGTTTCCCGGTTACGTGGAATTGATGAAGGCTCTCGGTGCAAATATGGAAATACTTGAATGTTAATATTGAACCGTAATCCGAATAAATATCAAAATATCAACTACATAATGGTTAATATTTAGGAGAATTAGTAAAAATGATTGGTTGTCACATTGGACGTTGTTTTCAGGTTACAGTGGCCGGAGGTTCTTACCAGGAAGGCCTGAGCTCTCTCATACATGGTGTACCACCCGGCATGTTACTGACCGAACAGGAAATATATGGTGACCTGCTTCTTAGAAAGCCCGGAGCCGATGAGTTGAGTAGTCCGCGAAAAGAGCCGGACCTCCCGATTATCTACTCCGGCATAAATGTAGCGGACACTATCGAGGGGGCCGGAAATAACAATCACACCAACGGTACACCTCTGGCAATTCTTATTCCCAACCTGGACCGCCATTTCATTCACATCAAGCAATACCAGGACACTAATCGCACACCACGCCCGGGTCATGCTTCCTATGCTTCCTTCAAAAAGTATGGCCCCGATGACGATGCCATTGGCGCGGGCATTTTCAGTGGACGTTACACTTCGACCATCGTGGCCGCCGGATACGTCGCTAAAAAAGTCCTTAAGAAATGCGGTATCGAAGTCTTTTCCTATGTAAAGGAAATAGCCGGCGTCCGATGCCCCGACGTCGCCGCCGATAAGGCCTTTCAGTACACCAATGATTACAAAACAATGCGCCATGACCTCGACCCGTTTTATCAGGAGATTTATGTTAAAGGCCGCATAAATATGGACATGAGATTTCTGGAAAAAACCAGAATATTAGCAGAGATTGAGCAGGAAATCGATGCTATTCGCGACAAGGCTCCGAAGCTCTCTGCCAAATCCGTACGGGACAAATACAACGTGCATCCGATAGTAAACTGCCCTGATACCGATGCCGCTCAGGCAATGGTTGATGCCTGTAACCGCATCGCAGCCACAGGTGATTCTGCAGGCGGAGTGGTCGAAGTGGTTGTTACCGGTGTCCCGGCAGGTCTCGGAGAACCGGTTTTTAATAAACTCGACGCCGAACTGGGCAGAATGCTCGGCATTGGTGCCGTTAAAGGTGTCGAGATTGGAGCCGGCTTTGCAGTCAAAGACATGACCGGCTATGAGAATAACGACCAGATGAGATCTGAAAACGGCAAGGTTATTTTTGAATCAAACAACGCCGGCGGCATTACTGGAGGCCTTTCTACAGGCCAGCCGATTGTGGTTAAACTGGCGGTTAAGCCTACACCCACTATTGACAAGCCCCAGAAGACAATTGACAAATATACACTGGAAAACACAGACCTGGCTGCTATTACCAGGCGTGACCCAACGATTGTAGCTCGAATATGGCCGGTCGCAGAAAACTATACCTCTATGGTGATACTCGATCACTTGTTTGCACACTACGGCTACCAAATGTTAAAGGAAAAATGAGAGTATCAACCTGACAAGCAGGTTTTGAAGAGAAAATGAAAAACCGCACGCTGATAAATCAGCGAGCGTTTTTTTTTATTCTAAATTCTATGGTATATCAGCTTCTACTTACGGATCAGCCCTTTCTTCTGTTGACCAGGCCGTCTCATTGCGGAACTGATCGCGTGCCTTGACTCGGAAATGGTGGCCTTGTCCGCTTCTTCCTAACTGGACTATATATATCTCACTTGCTTGCCAGCCGCTGCTAAAGCCAGAGTTGGTCGTACACTGGAAGAAATACTCAACAGGTCCGCCACCGGCATCAGTAGCCACAGAAGCTGTCATCTGAGCAAAATATTCCCAGATACCCAAGTTACCATCGCCATCAGCATCTATCTGAACCTCTCGGGGTGTCCCGTCGAAGCCATTCGGGTCCTGAGTCGGATCCCACGTCATAGGATCGGGCGTTGGGGCAATCAGGTCCACTGAAACCAGGGTTCTAACAGTAACTGTCGCCGACCATTCGGTTTCGTTCCGATAAACGGATTTATCTCTGGCCTTGACCCTGTATGAGTATTCTGTGTTGGGGTCAAGATCAGCATCTGTATAATTCGGATCATCCTGCCAGCCGCTATCGTGCCCGCCGGTAGATGTGCTCTCGAAATAATACTCCACTTCACTGTCATCAATGGCAATCGATGATGTCATCGAAACCGAAGTCTCCGAAGCAGCAAAGATGGTTTCAATGTAAGGAGCAGGTGCCGGAGGTATGCTGTCTAAACCTGCATAGCGGACTTCAGCCCACTCTGTTTCATTACCCACTCCATCTCGTGCTTTTACCCTGTAGCCATATTCTACGCCGGATGTAAGGCCTCTGTCGGTATATGTCGGGCTCCTCTGCCAGCCGCTGTCATGGCCGCCATCGACACTGATACTTTCGAAGTAATATTCAACATCCCAGCCCCAGGCATCGGTAGCTGTCTCAGCAGTCATCGTGATTGATCCTGCAGAGCTTAAATACGGCTCTGTTTCCCATCTGGTCGGATCATGTATCGGAGCAACCGTGTCTTCGACGAGCCAGCAGTCAGCCAGGAAAGCTATATCCCTCATATCAACATACATATCTGATGTCAAATCTGCTCCATCGCACCAGTTATTCGCCTTTGAACAACTATCCTCAAGCCATCTATCAGCAAGTACCGCAAAATCACGGAAGTTAATCACACCATCCAGCACAAGGTCACACAATCTGCATGGTTCCGCTCCCGGATGATGGTAGCCAATATCAACACGACCTGCATCGGATTGTCCGTCGGTTCGGGTCGTATGTCCCAACATACCAACATAGCTTGAGTAATCACTGCCGGCATCAACATAGGGGCTGTTCTGGCCTTGACCGGCAACGACCTGGCTTAAATAGTACCTACCAAGCGGGCCTTCGACAAATAATGGATCTTTATCTTTATTTCCGCTGCCCCAGTTGACAGTACAACCATCATCAACCCAAATAGCAGATCGCCCATCTTTAACACCACTATGTGAAATGGAAAGTGTTGCACACCGCTCGTCAAACTCGAAACCGCCTCCCACTGCAATCCCGTTCCCTTTCAAGGCAAAATTGTTCCAGAAGATGCTGTCGGTAATTACGCAGTTGCTCTCGTAAGAAACGTAAAGCCCGCCACCGAAACCGGTATTACCAGGTTCACCGAGAAAGCCCGAAGTGGCATTACCGGCGAATGTGCAGTTGGATATAATCGAATTAGTAAACCAGTTGGCCGAAACACCACCACCATCTCTGCTGGCTCCATTGTTTATAATCAGGTTATTGACCAATGATGCAGTATTTACATCACGCAGATACACACCACCACCTGAATAATCGGCTATATTGCCGCTGATGTTGCAATCCTGGATGTTGATTCCTCCCTGCCAGCAGTATAAACCGGCACCGTCAGCGAGAATATTATCATCATTGGGATCGTTAACATCGCCAATCGCCCTGTTATTGGTAACGCGGCTGCTTATGATATTGATTAAACCATCAACGCTAATGAAACCGCCGCCACGAAGTGCTTCATTGGATGTAATATTGCAGTCTACGATTGTCACAGTTGTATCATCGGTATATATTCCACCACCGGAATCGGCTCGATTGTCAACAAAATTGCAGTCAACAAACACTACTGCAGCGCTGCTCTGAGAACATACACCGCCTCCATATCCGAGATATGGATCAAGACTATGATTAGGATCAGTTACTCCCGCCGGAAGTCCCGAAGCAATATTATCTTCAAATGTGCAACCCGTGAAAGTTACTATAGACTCAGCCGCACAATAAACACCGGCTCCGTAAGTTGGGATCTCAAAGGAAACCAGCGGATCAAGATTCCTGGCGGTTCCACTCACTGTACCGCCAATACCGCTCATTCCACCCTCTGTGCGGTTCCCTCTGATTTCGCAGTTTACAAAAGTAACATTACTGCCTATGTCACAAAATGCGCCTCCTCCATATCCGGAGTACCATCGATAGTCACCGAAGTAAGAAGTCAGGTTAGGTTCATCATAAATAATCCCGTAGGAAGGTGCAAAGTCCCATTCCCAGGCTTCCCATAAGGGACCCATTATTGGCGTGATCAAAAGACTATTAGGATCAATATCAGCCGCCTGAGACTTGCTGTAGTTTCCTCCGTAGTTGCCTTCGCCGGTACCATCACCATCCCCGCCGTTGCCACCGTTGCCGCCGCGGGCTGTGTTGTTCTCGATTATACAGTTTATAAACTTGGGACTACTGTCCGGTCCGCACCATATAGCTCCACCGTGTGCCCAGCCGCCCCAGCCGCCCCGGCCTGCATTAAATCCATTCGCCCCGTCTGCTCCTACGCCGTTGCCGCCATTACCGCCTTCGACTAAATTGTCTCTTATTATACAGTTTTTGATAATGGGGCTGGCTCCGTTTAGGATGCGTATTGCAGCACCTTCGAAACTGCCGCCGTCCTCACCGTTGGGATGATTTGCGTTCCTGTCACCGTCAGCGCCATCTTCAATATGTCCACCGCAGTTCTGTATTGTAATGCCATTGAGGACTGTTCTGGAATCTGTCTCAGACGTAAATAAAACACCAATATTGGTCCAGTTATTAATACCTATATACCCATCAATAATCGTCGCAGCTACAGTGCTGGGATCGTCGGGATTTCTCGATGTGATAGTAACAGCCTTGGTCACCAAAAGCGAGACTCCTACAGACCCACCGAAATAAGTCCCGGGATCAACTACAATTATATCTCCATCATTGGCAGCATTAACCGCCTCCTGGATTGTCGGGAAGTTGCCCGGTACGGTAACAGTCCTGCCGACATACTTCACGAACTCAACGGTAATAGTCTTGTTCGAATCCATTGTCACGGTATTATTAAGAGCAACAGAGCTATCGTTATCGGTGCCTACCCATTTTACCCGATAGCCCGGATCCACTGTCGCATTCAGTTTAACTACAGTGAACTTATCGTACGTCCCACCTTTAGGTCGGATTGTACCGTTCTTACCTACTGTATTTACAACCAAGCGATATTTTTCTGCGCCGATGGTATAATGCAAGCCTATATCGACCTGTCCCATATCGGGGACACCATCTGAGCGGGTTGTGAACTCTTCGAGGCCAAGAGAAATAACCGAACCACTACCTGCATCGACGCAGGGACTATCTACGCTCTGCCCGGCCGCAATTTGGCTCAGGCTGTGGTGCGATGCAACAAAGAGCGGATCGGCGTCAATATTACCTCCAAGCCAGTTGAGGATGCGTCCCGGCTCAATATAGATTGCTGCAGGACTCCGCCCTCCCTGGATATCACAATAAGAAACTGTAAGAGCGGCGGGCCTGTCTAAATAGATCGGCTCATCATCGCTGCCGATCGATATCTGGTTGCCGTGAGTGCCGACGTTGTCCCACAAGATACTATTAGTAAGAGTCGTTTGGCTTCGATAAGAGCAGGACAATCCGCCACCTCTTCCGTGTTTATTATTAGCCGGGTCATTCGCCCTGTTATTAACAATTGTACAATTGGAGATCGTTGGTGTAGTAAGCCAGTAAGAGATGATACCACCACCGTCCAGGACGGCCGAGTTCCCTTTAACTAAACAGTTTTTAAGAATTGGCACGCTTGGGTCACCGCCGAAATACACACCGCCGCCGGAGCCGGCAGACGAATTGCCGGTGATAAAGCAATTTTCAATTATTGCTTCAGAAGACCAGCAGAACATTCCGCCACCACCGCCGAAAGGCTTGTTAGTACCGAAGGAACTAAGATCAGGCTGGATCCGGCGTGCTTTGGCTCTATTACCCATAACACTACAGCCCGTTATAATCGGTGTCCCGCTGCTCCAGTACATACCTCCACCATGTTCAGCAACATTATTAATGATAACCGAGTCTAAAATTGATATCTCTGCACTATCACCGTACCAGTACAGAGCGCCTCCGAATGCCGATTCATTATTACTAAAGTAACTATTATCGATTGTTACCTCATTGCCATTGTACCACTCACCGTTGTCTATGTCCCATATTCCACCACCGTATATTGCACCTCCGGAGCTGAAAGTACCAATAGTCGAATTGCCTATGAAATCGCTGTCGCTAATCTTGATAGCGATATCGGACAACAAGAACAATCCACCACCATCACCACTGGAAGAGTTATCGACATAGCTACAATCATTAATCTCAACCGAACATAAATCTTCAAAGTACTGAGCCCCTCCATTTCCACTGGCCCCGGCAAGGTTACCTATGTATTGACAGTTATTAAGCAGGACCTCGCATCCACTCTCATAATATTCGCCGCCGCCGTCCTGGCCGCTGCCGTTATATTGCCTTGAAGCATTATTGCTTATCGTGCAGTTAGTAAGCCTGACCACACAATCGATCTCGTAGTAATTGGCGCCTCCGTAGCTTGGGGTGAAGCTGGTCATTACTAAACCAGGCAGACCTCCTGCACCTGCTCCGCCACCTGCGCCTGGGGCGCCGCCTGCGCCTGCGCTGCCGGGACCTAATGTATTAGGATCATTCGGATCTCCTGCCCCGGCGGGGCCGCCTGCTCCACCATTACCGCCTACGCCGCCGTCACCACCAGTGCCATCCCCGTCAGGGTCACCACCAGCGCCGCCGTCGCCGCCGTCGCCGCCGCCATAAGTATATGTCGGAACAATCGTTTCAGCACTACTATCACTAATAATAGTATCTGTTATTTCAACCTCGCAGCCCTCTGCGTAGTATATGGCACCTGCCCACGACCTTATGCCGTTTACACCCATATTGTTACCATTACCACCGTCACCACCAGTACCGCCGCCGCTGCTGCCACCGTCTGCACCGTCTGCGCCTGCGGGTTCACCATCACCGCCGCCGCCGCCGGCGTCACCTGGTGCGCCGAGGCCGCCGCTACCGCCATTACCGCCATCACCGCTGTAATTACCCACTCCCTGCTTGGTAGAACAGTTCAGAATTTCACAGAATCGTATTACAGGCTTACAACCAGGGCCGAAATACATAGCACCACCCAAGGCTTCTCCACCGTCGCCGCCTATACCACCGTCGCCGCCTCTTCCGCCGTTGCCGCCTGGGCCGCCGT
>JACNGQ010000434.1 GCA_014384025.1 Planctomycetota bacterium
GGCGCAGGCCGGGGATTTATTTATGTCCGCGCAGAGTACCCCATTGCCGTCGAGCATATTAATATCGCGCTCAAACAGGCAAGAACATTTGGCCTGCTCGGTGAAAACATTGCAGGGAGCGGTTTTAACTTTGACATAGAGGTTCGAATGGGTGCCGGCGCGTTTGTCTGCGGTGAAGAAACCGCCCTGATTGCATCGCTCGAAGGCAAACGCGGCATGCCCATCACGCGTCCGCCCTTTCCTGCCGAAAGCGGCTATAAGGGAAAGCCTACAAATATAAATAACGTGGAAACCTTCGCTAATGTTTCCGTTATTTTGAAGGATGGAGCGAAAAGCTATAGTAAGATAGGCACCGAAAAGAGTAAGGGTACAAAGATTTTTGCTCTCGCAGGTAAGGTCAACAACACAGGCCTTGTCGAAGTACCGATGGGCACAACACTTCGTGAGATTATCTTTGACATCGGCGGGGGCATACCGGGCGGTCGTAAGTTCAAGGCTGCCCAGATGGGTGGCCCTTCAGGCGGGTGTATCCCGGCGGCATATCTTGACACGGAGATAGACTACGACAGCGTTCAGCAAATCGGGGCGATAATGGGCTCCGGCGGGTTGATTGTAATGGACGAGAATACGTGCATGGTGGACGTAGCGAAATACTTCCTTGAATTCGTCCAGTCCGAGTCGTGTGGAAAGTGTACGCCTTGCAGGGTCGGCACAAAAAAGATGCTGGCGATTCTTGAGAAAATCTCGCGCGGCGACGCCGGCATCGAGGACCTCGATTTACTCGAGCGCCTGGGCCTGGACATCAAGAAGGCCTCGCTTTGCGGGCTGGGGCAGACCGCACCGAATCCCGTGCTCTCGACACTCAGGCATTTCCGCGAAGAGTACGAAGAGCATATCGTGCTTAAAACTTGCCGGGCAGCCGTATGCGATGGTCTTGTCCGTGCCCCCTGTCAGCATGCCTGCCCAGCAGGTGTGAATGTACCTGAGTATTTGGCTCTCGCCGCCGAGGGGCACCTGACTGAAGCTGCCAATATCATTCGCCGCCGCAATCCTTTTGTTTCGGTCTGCGGTCGTGTTTGTGACCATCCGTGTGAAAATAGATGTCGCAGAAGCGAAATTGACCAGCCTCTGGCAATACGGGCCTTGAAACGCTACATAGCCGATTACATGGACGACTATGATACTCCTATAGCCAGACCCGCTCGGGGACAGGCTGAAGTTGCAATTGTCGGTAGTGGTCCTGCGGGACTGAGTTGCGCATACTTTCTGGCCCTTATGCAGCGACCTTCGGTTATTTTCGAGGCCCAGCCGATACCCGGTGGGATGCTCAGTCTGGGAATTCCGGAGTTCCGCCTGCCGAAAGATGTCCTGAATAAAGAAATCGGTTTTATTCTTTCGCACGGAATACAGTTGAAAACCGAAGAAAGGATCGACAATGCAATAGACCTTCTTAAAGATGGTTTCAAGGCGGTTTTTGTCGCTACTGGCGGCCAGCGGGGCAAATCCATCGATATCGAAGGTATCGACCTCAATGGTGTTCTCGATGCCCTTGAATTCCTGCGTGACAGGGGACTCGGTAAAGGAATGGATTGTTCCGGCAAGCGAATCGTCGTCCTCGGTGGTGGCAATGCTGCAGTAGATGTTGCTCGCTCTGCCGTCCGCCTCGGTGCTAAAGAGGTTACAATTCTCTACAGAAGGACCCGGAACGAAATGCCAGCCTATGAGGAGGAAATTGACGGTGCCCTCGAAGAAGATGTTAAGCTTGTTACTCTCGGAATTCCAAAGCGCATTATCAGCAAGGGACAGACTGTGTGTGCTGTCGAATTTTTAAAAGCCGAGCTTGGCGAGGCTGATATTGACGGAAGAAAGCGTCCTGTCCCGATTGAAGGCAGCGAAACCAAAATACAATGCGATATCGTGATACCGGCTATAGGACAAATTGCCTCCACCGAATCCTTAAACATATCTGGCGGTCCTGAGCTTACCAAATGGGGCACGGTTAAGGTTGACCCGGTTGAGTTCAAAACAACTGTTGACTCAATCTTCTCCGGCGGAGACTGCGTAACAGGACCTGCAAGTGTCATCGGAGCAATTGCTGCCGGTCAGAAGGCAGCGGTGAGTATCGATAAGAAACTCGGTGGAAGCGGAAATCTTCCTCAAGATATCGGTTTCTCATTCACGAAGCCCGACGAAGAAGCCCTTACACAGTCACCTCTAAGACCGGAGGAAAGAAACATCCCGCTTGAGGAGCGAAAGCGAGGCTTTGCCGAAGTGGTGCTCGGTCTCGACAGGCCCCTGGCCCTTGCCGAAGCGGGAAGATGCTTAAGGTGCGATCTTGAGAAATAATGTTGGATAAGAATATGCCCGAAGTAGTAATAACGATAAATGGCAAAGAGTTAATAGGCCGAACAGACCAGACAATTCTTGAGCTGGCGGCTGAAAACGGAATTGATATTCCGAATCTGTGTCACGACCCGCGCCTGGTCCCCACCGGCTCCTGCCGGCTTTGCCTTGTAGAAGTTGCCGGTCGTAAAGGCCCGGTTACTGCCTGTACGTCAAAAATTGAGCCCGGGATGGTGGTACAAACAGAAACAGATGAGATTCGCGCCATAAGAAAAACGATTCTTGAGCTGCTGTTCTATGAGCACCGTGGTGTTTGCACAACCTGCAATGAAAACGGTGATTGCACCTTCCAGCAATACGCTTACGAATACCAGATTTCCGATGAAGTATTTACAAAGGCGGAAACCTCCCGACCGAAGCCAAACTACACAACAGGAAACGAAGCTATCGAATACGATCTGGACAAATGCATTCGCTGCGGCAGATGTATAAGGATATGCGAAGAAGTTCAGATGGACAGCGCTCTGACCTTCAAAGAGCGGGCCGCAGGCGTCGAAGTGACTACCGCCTTTGATATTCCATTGAATGAGTCCACCTGTGAGCTCTGCGGCCAGTGCATATCCACCTGCCCTACCGGTGCCCTGTATGAGCGGGCCGCCAAAGGGAAAGGCCAGTGCAAAGACCTCCGCCGTACAAGAACAACCTGTCCGTATTGTGGCGTCGGCTGCCAGATCGACCTCAATGTCAACCCGAAGACCAATGATATCATCCGCGTAACCAGCCCTGTCGGCTGCACCCCAAATGATGGCAATCTCTGCGTTAAGGGCAGATTCGGTATGGAATTCGTCGGCCATGAAAAACGCCTCACGACACCGCTCATCAAGCGAAACGGCACATTTGAAACGGCATCATGGGACCAGGCAACGAATTTTGTCACAGAACGTCTGGCCAAAATAAAAGAGCAGAACGGCCCGAATAGTATCGCGGGTCTTTCATCCGCCAAATGCACGAATGAAGAGAACTATATCTTCCAGAAGTTCATCCGCGCCGTCATTGGCACAAACAACGTTGACCACTGCGCCCGGCTCTGTCATGCCTCGACAGTCGCAGGACTTGCGAGGGCCTTCGGCAGCGGTGCCATGACCAACTCAATAGATGAGCTGAAGAACGCCGCCTGCATATTCATCATTGGTTCAAACACCTCTGAAGCCCACCCAGTCATAGCTCTCGATATAAAAGAGGCCGTAGTCAAAAACGGCGCCAGACTTATTATAGCCGACCCTCGCCGGATCGACCTCGTAAGATTTGCCGAATTGCATCTTGCTCAAAAACCCGGTACGGATGTCGCTCTCATAAACGCAATGATGAACGTTATAATAAACGAAAACCTGCTCGATACCGACTTCGTAAAAGAACGTACTGATGGTTTTAAAGAGTTGGCGGAGGCCTTAAAGGATTTCACCCCGGAAAAGGCTGAGCAAATCACAACCGTCCCAGCCGAAAAAATTCGTCAGGCCGCGAGGATTTATGCCGGCGCCTCAACTTCCAGTATAGTTTACAGCATGGGAATAACACAGCACACTACCGGCACCGACAACGTCCTGTCGCTTGCCAATCTATCAATGCTCACCGGTAACGTCGGCAAAGAATCAGCTGGCGTAAATCCCCTCAGAGGCCAGAACAATGTCCAGGGTGCCTGCGACCTTGGAGCTTTGCCGAACGTCTATCCCGGCTATCAATCGGTCGAGGATTCTAAAATCCGGGCCAAATTTGAAGAAGCCTGGTCAAAAAAGCTTTCTCCGGACAAAGGGCTTACTGTTGTCGAGATATTCCACGCAGTCGAGACAGGTGACATCAAAGCTATATATATTATGGGAGAAAATCCGGCACTTTCCGACCCGAACCTCAACAGAACTCGAAAGGCTCTGGAGATGGTAGATTTTCTTGTTGTACAGGATATCTTCCTTTCGGAGACCGCCCAATACGCCGATGTGGTCCTGCCCTCGGCCTGCTTCGCCGAAAAGAACGGCACTTTCACAAACACCGAACGCCGGGTCCAGCGCATACGCACCGCCGTCCCCCCGCCGGGCGAGGCTCGAAGTGACTGGGAAACAATCTGCGATCTATCGACCAAACTCGGCTATAAAATGAGTTACGATTCAGCCGGACATATTATGGACGAAATAGCCTCAGTTACACCTATCTATGGCGGCATATCATTTGAACGGATTGATTCGGTCGGCTTGCAATGGCCCTGTCTCGACAAGGACCATCCCGGAACAAAATATCTGCATAAGGGTAAATTTGCCAGGGGAAAGGGGAAATTCCACACTGTATCATTCAAGCCCCCTGCCGAGTCACCCGGCAAAAAATTCCCATTTGTGCTCACTACCGGCAGACAGTTATATCAATTCCACACCGGTACTATGACCAGAAAATCAGCCGCCATCAACCAGGTTTCGCCGACCGGCTATGTAGAAATACACCTTGAAGATGCCGGCAAACTCAGCATTGCAGACGGTGATACTGTCGAAGTATCAACCATTCGGGGTAAGGTCTCCACACTGGCAAAGGTCACGAAAAATATTGAAAAAGGCTGGCTGTTTATGCCCTTCCATTTCCACGAAGGTCCCGCCAATATGCTTACAATAGATGCCCTGGACCCTTTGGCCAAGATACCGGAATACAAAGTCTGCGCTGCGACGATTAAAAAATCATAGCTCAATACTCCGCTTGTGCTTCACCACCCGTGGTTTCATCAAGGCTCGCTGTCCTTTTAATTTTATCAGTGAAGCTCAGCACTACTGTCATCTTCAGGCAGATATTGGTACCATGTGAATTTAAGAGCTGTTATTGCTGTAACTGCTAATAAAAGGCATATGACTGAATATAAATACCAATGTCCCACAAGATACATCGGGAATAAATACATGCCCGTAATCGCAAACATAGCAAGCACAACATTCAGGATTGTCCGCGGCAGGTTTTCAGATTTGGATGACAATTCTTTTGCTGACAATTTAGCCTTTTCCGCAATCGGCTTCCACAACCCGAATGGCCGGATGGATTTATAAAAGCGAACAAGGATTTCGTAATCGGTTGGCTGGCTCATCAGAGAGGCTCCAACACTCACGAGCAGAGATGCTGTACATATCAAAGGAAATATGTAATACGTTGGCGTATCGGGAAAAAATAAGCTCACCAATGACAATAATATGCCGCCTATCATTCCAAACGAATAACCCCAGCCGTTCATCCGCCACCAATACCATCTGAGCACGTTTGGTATCACAACACCGGCGCCTAATGCCATCATTGCCCAGCTCCATATTTGGGCAATCGACTCGGCTTGGAATCCAATAGCAATTCCTGCCAGAACCAGACCAAGAGTGGCCATATGACTGAATCGCAGGGCTTGCCTATTCGTGGGGTTTGGACGAAAATAAGGCTGCCAGATGTCACGAACAATAAACGATGCGCCGCTGTTGACTGTTGCACTGAATGTTGACATAAACGCGGCTAACAATCCTGCAATGACAATCCCCCTGATTCCAACAGGCAGAAATTCCATCAGAACTATAGGCATCACTTTCTCAGGGTCTGCGATACCCGCTACTCCCACAAGTGCTAAAAGTGCAATCCCTGTCGCCATACCCCAGCGAACAATCAGAAAAAAGCTCCAGGCTGCTCCGAGCTTGGCGGCATCACGCGGATTACGCGATGCCAAAAAAATCTGGAAATCGAACATCTGTGCCGGCCCGCCAGCATTCAGTAGTAATCCTTTCAGCACCCAGACGATTACAAGGGCCCCAAACAACTCAAAGGTAGCGTTATCTGTCCCTGCTAATTCCTCGATACGCCATGGAATCCTTAACGAAGTCCAGTCCTGAGGCAGCTTCGACAACAACTCCGGCGTCAATCTTGACCATGCGATATAAGCAATTACAATGCTGCCCAGAGTTAGAACGGTAGTCTGGATAACATTGGTTATCACCACGCTGTAGAGCCCGCCTAAAATAACGTAGAGAGTAGTTATGCCGATAACCAGTATCGCAAGGACAGTGGCTTCGTGTAATGTCACCATCGATTTTATCCAGGGAACTGATGTATATTGCCCAAGGGATTCGAGCGGTATATATACAGAAGCGAATTTGCCGATCCCCTGAAATGCGTAGCCGATAAAACTGGCTAAAGTAAGCACTGCCATAAGTGCATAAGTTGTTCGCGCAAAACTGCCGCCTGAATCATCGCCGAAACGGGTCTTCATCCACTCTGCCGCAGTCATTACATTTGACCGGCGGACCCATTTGCCCATATAGGCCATGAAAAAAGCGCCCATATAAAACCCCCACATCCAGTGGTGCCACATGGATTTCATTCCCAGAATATAAAGGATAGAAACAATCCACATCGTACCCGTAATATCGAAAGTGGCCACAGAACCGGACATCGCAAGGGGCAGCCAGTGCATGTTCTTGTCGCCCAGAAAATAAGATTCCAGATGTCTGGACGCTCGCTTTTTATACCAGAACCCTAACCCTATCACAACAGCGAAGTAAAAGACAATTATCCCGTAATCAACTGAATTCATGAATCCTTTCTCTCCGGTATATAATTAAGCATTTAAGGCATCAAACATCGCGACAATATTTTCCGCAGTTACATTAGCCAGGATGTTGTGCACCTGCTGAAAAACAAAACCCCCATCTTTCTTAAGTATCTCAACCTGTTCTTTGACATGTTTTGCGACCTGCTCAGGTGTACTGTTAGGCAGGACCTCTCTGGTATCACAGCCGCCTCCCCAGAAAGTAAGTTCCCTGCCGAACTCTGCTTTTAGCTCTGATGCGTTCATTCCTGAACAGCTAATCTGTACCGGATTAATAGCATCAATACCGGCCTCGATTAAATGCCCAAGCAATTCACGGACTCCACCGCAGCAGTGAAGCATGACTTTCACGTCGGCTAATTCTTTTGCCCTATTCCACAGCAACTTATGACGTGCCTTGAAGAACTCGCAATACATCGCTGGTGAAATCATCGCCCCTGTCTGCATCCCGAGATCGTCTCCGAAAAGGATAATATCGATATGTTCGCCTACGGCTCCTAAGAATCGTTCGAGGTTGGCTAAATGAATTTCAACTAATTTATCAAGGAACTGGTGAGCACGTTGCGGTTCACCGGCCAGCATCATCATGAACTGGTCGTTGCGATAAAGAAACTGGCCGATTTCAAAAAGATTACCCCCGAACAAACCTATAATGGCCCGGTCGGTGTTCTTCCGTAATTGCCTCGCACCTTCGCACAGTGCCTCGTTATCAATCGGGCCGGGTGGACTTGCAACTGCCGTCCACATACATTCTTCGAGGGTAGCCCCGATAGCGTTAAGATCATCTTCATTGAGAAAGGGGAAATAGGTCTGTTCAAAATACAGCGCCCCGTCCGGCATGTGTGCCAGCACCCTACCGCTTTTAGAGCGAATCACCCACCTGCCTTCTTCTCGCTCAAGCCGAGTCCATGCGGGAACAAAACATTCTGTGCCATCCGGCAGCGTCCAGGGCGACCAGGATTTCTCGTCTAATGCAAACCCCCTGCCCAACTCGATGGTGTCAATCCCGAATCTGTCTAATACATCTTCATCGACAATGGCCAACTGCTGGATAACGTCATAAACGCGAATCGGTTTGTGCGACAATCCCAGATATTTTCGCAGTTTGGGATATGCAATTGCTGCAATGCCCGAAGACCGGTGCCCGGAAAAATCAACGGCGGTACGGTCTGTTTCTCGATGCTCCAGAGCCGCTAAAACCCGCTCTCGTGAATTCATAATTGATTCCTTACTTGCTGGGTAGTGGTAATCGCAGTGTCACTATCTCGTA
>JACNGQ010000143.1 GCA_014384025.1 Planctomycetota bacterium
AAAAAACAAAGCCAATTCAAAGCCAATTCAAACCCAATTTAACCCAAAACAAACCCAATTTAACCCAATTTCAAAGCCAAACAAACCCAATCAAAGCCAATTTGCCGAACGGGTAAAAATGAACGCTTTTGCGTGGATAAGGAGCTTTATGTTTGTTTTTGATGATTTACTCGCGAAAACTTACCACCCTAAAGGGTGCTTGCCCCTTTGTTCAGAGTGCCTTATACTCTGGAGTTTAGCCAACATAAAGTTCAGAATAAAAGGAGTAGCCAAGTGAAAGTATTCCGGTCGCCTGATAATCCTATAATTAAACCAGAGGATGTAAAGCCCTCCGGAGATGACTTTGAAGTTATCGGAGTCTTTAACGCCGGCGTTACTCGTTTTAAAGAAGAGGTCCTTCTGCTTCTCCGCGTAGCTGAAAGGCCAATCAGCCGACATCCGGATATTGTACAAACCGCTGTTTTCGATATCGATAAAGGTCAGCTTGTCATAAAAGAATTCTCGAAAGATGACCCGGAAATTGATTTTTCAGACCCGAGGTTAATAATAACACCCGGGGGAACCTATTTGACGTCCATTTCACATCTAAGGCTGGCACGAAGCAAAGACGGCATCAGCTTTGAGATTGAAGACCGCCCTGCTATTGCACCTGAAAATGACTATGAAACCTTTGGCCTTGAAGACCCCAGAATCAGCCTTATTAACGGCAGATATTACATAAATTACGTTGGAGTCGGCCGTTTCGGAGTAACAACTTGTCTTGCATCTACTAAGGACTTTAGAACTTTCGAGCGTCACGGCGTTATCTTCTGTCCTGATAATAAGGATGTGGTGATTTTCCCTGAAAAAATTGAAGGCAAATACTATGCTCTGCACCGGCCGGTCTCACCATTATTCGGAAAACAGGAAATCTGGATTTCAGAATCACCCGACCTGTTTTGTTGGGGCAACCATCGTTGCCTAATGGGCCCCCGCCCAGGCTTTTGGGACGAATTAAAGATTGGCGCCAGCGCCGTACCTTTCAGGATTGAGCAGGGCTGGCTGGAGGTTTATCACGGAGTAGATCAGAATAACCGCTATTGCCTTGGTGCGATATTGCTGGATAGCAAGGAACCCAGGAAGGTTATATCAAGGACCCAAAGCCCAATTTTTGAACCCGAAGCCGACTACGAAATTAATGGTTTTTTCGGAAATGTGGTATTTAGCTGCGGCCTGCTATATGAAGATAAGAAGCTCAAGATTTATTACGGTGCCGCTGATACAGTTATCTGCTATGCAGAGCTGTCATTGGAAGAAACCATTGAAATTCTTAACTTATAATCCTTTTGTTTATGAAGCAGATGAAAATCCAACTTTTCGCGTCGAGTTATCGGAGTATCCTCATTTAATAGGCCCAAAAAGACTGATTAAAACCTTCGTCAATATAGCATAATAACGTTTTTTTTCAAGCATTGGATATTTCAAGCTGCCTTTCTGCCGATAAATAAAAATAAAAAGGCGATCTAAGACTAAAAAATCACCAAAAAGAGGAGAAGCTAATGATAACTAACAAGAATTTATTAGCTGCGGCAGCACTCGTGATATGCTGCATAACAGTGATCTGGTTTTCTAAAATAACTCAAGGTAGCCCAGCAACTTATGAGGTACAGCCAAGAATTTCCCTGCCCGAGTACAAAACCGACACACTCCATGCAATAGACGCCTATGAAAAATTGATGGAGCGATATATGAACTTGACAGAAAGGAATTCAATAAGAATTGATGCGGACCTTAAAGAAGTTATAAAAAGATTAGATTCCATTAATCATAAATTGACAGAGCTTTCGTTCCGAATTGCAAAGATAGAAAAGAGATTCAGCATTGAAGAATCTAAACCACAGGCGAAAAAGAAACCTCGGCCAAAAGTGCCTGACAACAAATCACCCAAAGAACCTTTGCCAATTTGGTGAAACAGATTACCAGGAAAGGAAATTTCAAATGCTTAAAGTCGAAGATGTTATGACAAGAGATGTAATTACTGTAAAACAAGATACACCAATATATGAAGCGATGGAGGTTATGAGAAAACATGATATTACCGGAATGCCGGTCATCGACGACGATATGACTTTAGTTGGAGTAATTACAGAAAAAGATGTACTTAGGCTGTTTTGCTGTGACGAAGATGACAAAAATAAAACAGTCGGCTTCTTTATGACACGACCTGCGGTTTCCTACAGGGGGAACGAAAGCTTACAGAGTGTTTGTGATTTCATGATGGTTAATTACTTCAGAAGAGTACCGGTAATATCGAAAAAAGGTAAGCTGATTGGTATTATCAGCAGACCGGATATAATTGACTATATTATAGAGCAAAGACAACAAAACGACCAGACGCATTCTAAAACCAGCTGTATAAGTTCTGCTACATAACCTGCTGCAAGCAAGTATTTTAGTCTTATAAAGCGAGCAGGCCGTAGTGATTTTCCCGGCCTTTTCAGCTCAATAAAGAACCGATATTTGACTCCAATTGTCACATTAAGTACTGCTGCCATTTGACCGATATATAAAGCACATCAATTTTGCGGGGAAATACAGAAGAGAGATTTTCACGTTAGAGTCCTCTGGTACAGGACTGTACATAAACAAGAGAAACAGATTGAAAAGGTTATCGATGTTCGAGAACCGATCTATGATGATACTGAAGGAGCCTGGTGAGATAAATAACAATCACGGCGATGTCGCAAAGACTATCAGCTTCGAACTCGATATTATTGGCCGGCCAACACGTTTTAGTATCTGCGTTGCGCAGAAACAAGCAAGACTGTCCGACATAACTCCATTGGCACGAATGCTTTCAACTAAACTGGCAATTATAGTTTTGGACAAACTTCACAGTAACGGCGAATTTGTTCCCTGCCGTAAAGGATGCTCAGCCTGCTGCAATTATCTAATTCCCCTGTCGGTTCCCGAGACGTTTCGCCTCAGAGAAGTGCTCGCTATGCCGACCGAGCAAGGTAGAGCTGTATCGCAATCATTTCTTGACACAGCGAAAATAATCCTTAACGAAAAGTCCAAAAAATTCGAGATAAACGAATCAGCAGAGACAAGTTGCCAAATACAAATTAACCAGTTGAGCAAATGGTATGCGTCTCTAAAACTGGCCTGTCCATTTTTGTCGAATAATTTGTGCACTTCATACGAGCACAGGCCAATAGCTTGCCGTGAACATATAGTAACAGACTCTGCACTATTATGTGATGATGAACGGTCAGATGAATCACAAATAGTTCAAATACCAATAAGTATTCTTCACTGCCTTGGTCAAATGACCGCTGAGTTAGAGCAGTCAGATATCGAGGCAGTGATGCTGCCTTTGGCACTGCCATGGGTACAAGAGAATCTCGAACGTGGCGAGCGGACATGGTCTGCCGTCACTATGGTCGAATGTTTTGTTGAGATTCTACAGGCACTCAATATCGAACAATCAAAAGCTCGAACTACGAAAATACCTCAGCTTTGCTCTTAGTATTGATGCCATTATTTTAGACCTGTGCTCAACATCAGGTTCTATTTATCAACAATACGCTATACCCCTTCCGATTTTAATTGCGATATAAATAACAGCCTATGGTGTCAGTGGATACAGACGAATATCATCGAAGTACATCATGCCTGAACCGCCGGCAACCGGATTGCTCCTGTTACCAAGGCCAAGAGTAATCGAACTGACATTGGCGAGGTTCACACCCTGGTCGGCAAAGCGCGTCAGGTCGATATTCCATTGGGTCCATGAATTTTTCTTTGCTGCATCAGGTTCATCATTAGTGACAACAGCACTGCCATTGAGAGCAAAATACAGCGTCTCAGCAGCATTACTTGCATTACCCCGGTACCAGATTGTAAGCGTATCAACACCTTTTAGCGTCCAGTCACGATTGGAAGTGAGTGTCAAAGTTGCCTCGGATTTTCCGACAGCATTATCATAGGCCATCGGCATCGACTGATTACCTCTGTGGACGATAGTCTGCTCGGCAAATGGAGGATTAAAGTTACCAACGACAGAGCCGTTTACAGCCGGATTGTCGAATCCGTCTATCCAGGCAAGATATATCCTGTTGCTTCCGGCTTGGCCTTCATCAAGGTCATTGTAGCTTTCCATATCGTCAATGATAAGAAAGTTGGCCGTAGTGAAGCTCCATAATGGGCCTGTCCACGGACTGTCGGCGTTGGCGTTATTGGCCTCATCGACGCGCCAGTAGTATGTAGTATTCCACTCAAGCTGTCCGGGCTCGAAGCTCTCGGCGCCAAGGTTTCCGCTGCCTTTAAGCTCCATAGAGGCTGCATCTGCGCCGAAATAGACTTCATGTGTATCGGCAAAAACTCCCGGCGCCCAGGTAAGAGTCGGGATCTGTGTCACATCCACAGCACTATTAGCCGGATTCGGGCTGCCCACAGCACCCTCGGTAGTAAAGCTCCAGACATCGCCTTTATGTGTTTCGACAACATCAAACTCATCGACCCGCCAGTAGTAAGTTTTAGCCATTTCAAGTGTGCCGGGGCTATGAGTCGCAGTTCCTTGAGGAAGCCCTCCGGCTGCATTGCTGACTTCATCAAAACTGTCGCCGAAATATACAGTGTGCAGTTTTGCCCCGAAACCCGGTGTCCAGCTAAGAGTAACATCTACATCTACAGTCTCGGCACTATCACCTGGATCGGGTGCATAGGCGGTTTTGGGAGGAACACTAAAGCTCCAGATATCGCCTTTCCAGGGACTGTTCGGTTCGGTATCATTGACCTCATCGATTCGCCAGTAGTAGGTTGTGCCCGGAACAAGACCATCCGGAAAAGCGAATCCCGGGAAGCCGACAACCATAAACGTCCCGGCCTGGTTGCCCTGGAATGTACTTTCGGCTCCGGCATTCACATCGTCAAAATTATCACTAAAATATACATCATGCGAGACTGCTTTCGGACCGGGCTTCCATGAAACATTTGCCCATGTATCAAGATTGAGATCACCATCAGCCGGTGTTGGTCCCCAGGCAGTTGGCGGTATCCCGCCTTCCAGGGCACCGAGTATTTCGGGCTCCGACAAGGCATGGTCGTACATCCTGACATCGTCAATCGCGCCAATCCAATCGCATCCCCAACCATCTGTTCCGATAATAACAGGAGTGCCAACGCCGCCAAACTGGCCCATTGGGACAGAGTTGGTTTCTTCTCCATTGAGATAGCATTTCAGGGTCGTGCCGTCATGCGAGCACGCGATATGGCACCACTCATAGCGCTCCAGGTTTTTGCCAACGTGAGCCCAGGCCCTGGGTGACGAATTGAATGTAAACGACATATAGGGCTCAGGAGCACCTTGGCCCCACCCGTATCGAACCTGCCAGCTCCATGCCGAACCATCCGTCTTTGCCATTGGCGCTGTCGTTGTGAGCTTTCCCTCCGGGTCATCTGCGTCGGGTCTAATCCAGAGTGCTATTGAGATGGGACCTGTCATATTCAGGCTGGCGTCACTGCCGCAATCGAAGTAATCCCCACCGCCACCGGCGATGCCCAAGCCATAGAACTCCACGGCTGATCCTGCGATGCCGGGGATCCATGCGATATCCCATGTGGGATTATTTACGAGGATCCCGTCGTTGCCGTTGCCGCTGATATCAGTCACCATGGTGCCGGAACCGTCATCGAGGGTCCAGTGACCCACAAGGTCGGAGCGTACGCTACTTGCTGCGCTCAGTACAAGAATAACAGAAACAAGACAAATCGACTTTCTACACATAATAATCCTCCTTCAAAAGAATAGTAGTGAATTGAAATGTAAAATATCTTAACCGCAAAGCACAAAGCTTAGCATCAACTTCGTGCTTTACACAGTAATTCCTCCTCTATCAAAAGCCAAAAGAATTGCACCCGTTGTAAACTCAAAGGCACAGATGTCCAACTGTATAAGTAAAAGTTTCAACAACATTATCTGTACCAAATTATCTACCCTTTAGTCAAGAAGAATTTATTCTCAAACTTAGGGATTTTCTCATAGTTTTGCCGTAGTGAATGGTTTTGAAGATGAAAGTAAGCTCAAAGATGTTATGAAATTGGGTTTGAATTGGGTTTGTTTTGGCTTTGATAGGCCTTAAAATTGGCTTAAATTGGGTTTGTTTGGGTTTGAATTGGGTTTGTTTTTCCACTCCGCCAAGTGTCTAAATTTACATATCTCATTGTTAAATAAGTATTTATGTTCATTTTATCATTTCCAAAATTGGGTTTGTTTGTTAAAATAGAGTGTATCTGGAAATATGTTATAATTGAAAAAGTGCCTAAAGTGCCTAAAGTGACTAAAGTGAGCTAAAGTTGGGTATTTCATATCTCAAATCTCATATTGACTTTTAAGTGAGAGCAGAAAAACACTCCCTCTATAATTAGACGGGTGTGCAGTTTTGAGTCGAAAAAAGTCTCGATTTTCGATGCTGGATTCTTGTAACTTGATGTGAGAAAAGGAGATAAAAAATTTTGAAATTTCAGATTTTTGTTTTTAACTGTGAGCGTTTTTGACTGAAAATTGCTGCTTGAAAAGTAGAAATTCCTACATAACCGGTTTCCTGAGATATTACTAAAGAATCGCTTTCTAAATACATAAATAGCAAGGGGCCTATACTGAATCTATCAATATAGGCCCCGAATTAAACAAATCACAATAAAACGAACAATTTTAATTGCCCTGAAAAACTCTAATCTACAATCGCCTCATTAATTGCTCACTTCGAGATAGTCAACATCGAATGCCGTAATGCCACCGGTCCCGGACGAACCGATAACAATATAAGGGCCTCCAGTCTCAGTACCGTTACCCACGGTCACATCAAACGACTCTGCGGGTCCACCATTGGCAGATACAGTCACAACATGTGTGCCCGCCCCACCGGCAACAATATCAATCACAAAGGTGTTCCACTGGGCAGCATCTTCAATAGCAAGCATGTTCACGGCAGTTGCCGCTTCACCGGTGTCCACATCGCCCGAAGGCTCGGCGCCCACCAGGTTGTTCATCACCAGTAAATCTGAAGCTGCATCAGGATAGTCGGCCTCGCCAGCCTTTCCCAGGGAGAACGAAATGATCCCAACGCCGTCTGAGACACCGATCATACCCTTGCCATCATCTCTGATGTGATAGCCGATACCTTCTGCCGGCCATGGGTCACCTGATATCTGGTTGTCCAGCGGAGGTGTTGTAGCCACACGCATCCGTACTTCGAGCGTCAATCCATCCAGACTGATATCAGTCAACCGGGTAAAGTAGATCTTGCGGTTACTCGGGTCGCTGATACCCAAGCTCCTGGGATCGCCGATATCCTGGATACGCAGGAAGGTAACTCCGTCCTCAGTGAGCGATGCAGCGCCGCCGGGATTGCCTTCGCCGGGGCCTGTGCCGTCCCACGCATCTGAACCGTTGTCATGGTCCCACGTATCATCCAGAGCATCGCCATCGTATTTGAATTCCCGAATACCTGCGAGATAGCGAATCTCACCATCAGACAAAGCCCTGTTGTATATTGCTACTTCATCAAGTGCGCCAATCCAGTCGCTTCTCCATCCATCCGAGCCGATGAGGACAGGTGTGGGGCTGCTGGTAATTGCGCCCATTGGAGTCGAGTCGGTCTGCTCTCCATTGAGATAGCATTTCAGCGTTGCCCCGTCATGCGAGCACGCGATGTGGGCCCACTCGTCGAGTTCCAGGTTTTTACCGACGTAGGCCCAGGCCCTTGGCGACGTATTGAATGTAAAGGCCATATAGGGCTGAGGACTGTTCCATCCGTATCGAACCTGCCAGCTCCAAGGGGGACTGCCCGCACTATCCGCCTTAGCCATCACTGCCGCCTCTGTGCCTTGTCCCTCAGGATCATCGGCGCCGGGTCTAATCCAGATTCCCATCGAGATGGGACCGGTGATGTCCAGGCTGGCATCACTACCGACATCAACGTAGGACTCACCGTCGAATTCCATCGCCATGCCGTAACCTGCCAGCCCATCGACGAAGGTCGGTGCACCAACTATAGTACCATCGTTGCTGTTGCCGGAACCATCTAACACATCGTTCTCAAATGCGTAGAACGCAGCCAGACCATCAGTGCCGGGATCGACAGGCGTTGCCCGTTCACCTGCAAGGTAACGAATCTCAGCTTCAGACAAAACCCTGCTGT
>JACNGQ010000305.1 GCA_014384025.1 Planctomycetota bacterium
TAACTGGATAACAAAACAGGATTTGACTCAGTTGCACTTGGGAGTTGAATCCGCCATTGATAAGAGTGCCACTATTTATATATAGGATATTATTATGTCAAGATTGATAATTATATCAAATAGGCTGCCTGTAAGTATATCCAGGCAGAAAGGTAATTTTAAATATAATGAAAGCGTAGGAGGAGTTGCTACGGGCATCTCTTCTCTTACTGAGCCTAAAAAGCGTCTGTGGTTTGGCTGGCCGGGTATATCAAGTGACAAAATCTCATCCTCAGATAAAATCCAAATTACAAGCGAATTAAACAGCAAAGGTTGCCATCCTGTTTTTCTGAGCAACAAAAATATTCGTGATTTCTATTCGGGTTTCTCAAACAAGACTATCTGGCCACTTTTTCATTATTTTTCAGAATTCACGGTTTTTGATGAAAATTACTGGAAATCCTATAAAGCAGTTAATCGGTTGTTTTGTGATGAAATTATCAAACAGATAACGAAAGATGACATTATTTGGGTCCATGACTACCAGTTGATGTTATTGCCGAAAATGATCAGGGAACAATTGCCGGAAGCACATATTGGTTTCTTTCTGCATATTCCATTTCCATCATTTGAATTGCTAAGGAATTTGCCGTGGCGTACTGAAATACTGGAAGGCATTCTTGGATCGGATTTGATGGGATTTCACGAATATGACTACGTTCGACATTTCTTAAGCAGCGTATACAGAATCTGTGGACATGAACATCAATTAAATAAGTTAATTATTGAAAACCGACACATCCGGGTTGATGCATTTCCAATGGGTATCAATTATGAGAAGTACGCAAATAGCAAGACAAACCCAGCAGTTCAGAAGGAGATACACCAGTTACAGAATAATCGCATAAGGATAATTCTTTCGGTGGATCGCCTTGACTATACAAAAGGTATTCTTAAAAGACTTGAAGCTTATGATTGGTTTCTAACAAAACACCCTGAATATCGTGAGAAGGTTTCATTGGTTATGGTTGCAGTTCCTTCGCGGACAAAAGTTG
Source organism: Planctomycetota bacterium (assembly GCA_014384025.1). Taxonomy (GTDB): domain Bacteria; phylum Planctomycetota; class Phycisphaerae; order Sedimentisphaerales; family Anaerobacaceae; genus NIOZ-UU13. The sequence goes on from JACNGQ010000305.1 coordinate 1,035, forward strand.
AACAATATGCCCTGCTGAGAGAAGACATTGAAAAATATGTCGGCAGAATAAATGGTGCTTACGGCACTTTAGGCTGGACACCTGTCTCGTATATGTACCGTAGTTTGTCTTTTGAACAGATAACAGCCATGTATAATATCGCTGATGTTGCCTTGATTTCGCCACTGAGAGACGGAATGAATCTTGTAGCAAAGGAATTTATCGCTACACAAAATAACAAAAAGTTTCAGGGAATTTTGATTCTCAGTGAAATGGCCGGTGCTGCCAGTGAACTTTCTGAAGCGATTGTTATAAATCCACATGATAAAGAAGCTGTCGTTAATGCCATCAAAGATGCTCTCGAAATGTCACAAGAAGAAAGACTCCGCAGAAATCTTTTGATGCTGTCGCGAATATCCAGATATACAGTCACCCGCTGGGCAAATGATTTTATTAATAGTCTTAAGGAAGTAAAGCTGGAGCAAGATAACCTGGCGACAAAACGATTTACACAAATTTTACAAAAGGAGACCATCCAATATTATACAAATTCCGACAAACGGTTGATTTTGCTGGATTATGACGGCACCTTAGTACCTTTTGCCAAATTGCCCCAGCATGCCAAACCAGACAATGAAATATTAACGCTGCTGGAAGCTCTCTGTAGCGACCTCAACAATGATTTGGTTGTTGTTAGCGGTAGAGATAAAGAGACTCTCAGTGAATGGCTGGGACATTTGCCATTGAATTTAGTGGCCGAACATGGCGCTTCTTACCGATTAAAAAATAAATCATGGAAAGCAATGATTCAATATAATAATGAATGGAAGAAGGAAATTTATCCAATTTTAGAATTATTTGAAGACCGTACTCCGGGCTCTTTTATCGAAGAAAAAAAATCCGCTTTAGTGTGGCATTTTAGAAAAAGTGAACCGGATTTGGCCAAATTAAGAACACATGAACTAAAAGATGCCCTGATAATGATGGCCACCAACTTGAATATCGGTGTTTTTGAGGGAAACAAAATTATTGAAATAAAGCCTGTCAGTATCAATAAAGGGCAAGCTGTTAGGCTTTGGTTGGATAAAAAAGACTGGAGATTTATCTTTTGTGTTGGCGATGATTATACAGATGAAGATATGTTTTCTGAATTGCCAGAATCTGCCGTCTCATGTAAAATCGGAACCGGCCCTTCTAATGCGAAATTCCGGCTGAGTTCTCCGAATGAACTGCGAAGCTTTCTGAGGCAATTAGTGTCAAAATAATCAAGATTAAGTATTATTGAAGAAAAATGAATAACTTAGATTATGGAATTATTGGAAATTGCAAAAGTGCAGCTTTGATAAGTCGAAACGGAAGCATTGACTGGTGTTGCCTGCCGGACTTCGATTCATCGTCGGTATTTGCAAAAATTTTGGATTCTGAAAAAGGTGGTTTTTTTTCTATTGAACCGGTTGGCAAATATAATATTCAGCAAAAATACTTGGAAAAAACCAATATTCTTATCACCGAATATTCTCGTGGCGAAAATATTTTTCAGGTATACGATTTCATGCCCCGATATAAGACTGATTCAGGCATCTATCATTGCCCGCCAGACATAATTCGTTTTATTAGATATTTACACGGCAAACCAAGATTTCGAATAAATTATAAACCACGTCTGGCTTACGCACAATATGAGTCCCAAATAGAAGTATCAAAAGAATTCATCAAAGCTATGACTCTCAAGGGTTCTTATGAATCGGTGTATCTATATTCGGATCTGCCATTTGAAAAGATTGTAAACTCGAAACCCTTAACTATCCGGAAGGATTGCTTTCTGATCCTTAGCTATAATCAAAAATTAATCAAGCCGGACATGAACTGGGTCCGTTTGGAATATCAGCGGACAAAAGTCTATTGGCTGGGCTGGGTTGCTAAAACACAGGTACTAACGCACTACCAGAAAGAGGTTGAAAGAAGCTCTCTTGTACTGAAGCTATTGACATACCAGAAAACAGGGTCCATTCTTGCAGCAGTTACATCAAGCCTGCCTGAAGCAATTGGTGACGTCAGGAACTGGGATTATCGATATTGTTGGTTAAGAGATTCCTCTATGACAATAAGCATTCTCTCAAGGCTTGGACATTATAATGTTGCCAAACGATTTTTGCAGTTCATTTTGGACATCATCCCATTTAAAAACGAAAAGATTCAGATAATGTATTCTATCAATCATCGTCGGCGACTGACAGAAAAAGAACTGCCATGGCTGAGTGGATATGAGGATTCTAAACCCGTCCGCATCGGAAACGCGGCAGTTAAGCAAAAACAGAATGATATTTACGGCGTTGTATTGGATGTTATCTACGAAAGCCTGACAATTTTTCATGAGTCTCTGAATAATAAAGAAGATCTATGGACGGTTGTCCGTACACTTGCCAGACATGTAAAGAATAACTGGAAAAAGCTGGATTCGGGTATATGGGAGTTCAGAACAGAGCAAAAACATTTTACTTTTTCGAAAATTCTCTGTTGGGTGGGGATGGACAGAGCTGCACGGATTGCAAAATTCTTTGAAAAAGAAAATGATGCAAAAGACTATAATTATTGGCGGGAACAAATAAAATCAGACATCCTTAAGAAAGGCCGGAATCAACAAACAAATGCTTTGACTCAATTTTACGGCAGCGATTCTATGGACGCAGCCAATTTGCTTGCACAACAATATTCTTTCTTGTCCCACAAAGACCCGGTTTACGTAGATACCGTTTTACATACTTTTGAAAAACTATCCAAAGATGGGCTGATGTACCGATACAACAGTCCTGATGACTTTGGCAAGCAGAAATCTTCATTTACCGTATGCACTTTTTGGATGATCAAGAGTCTTTATCTGATTGGTAGAGAAAAACAGGCCATTGAAATGTTTGAACAAGTCTTACTATATAGTAATCATTTAGGGCTTTTCAGCGAGGATATAGATTTTGCAACAAAAAGATTACTTGGAAATTTCCCACAAGGTTATTCTCATATTGCATTGATTGATACAGCCTTGACAATTTCAAACAGTCCAAAATGGTTTAAAGAGACCGACGATTTCAGACCATAGCAGTCTATAAAATCTTAGCCTGCATTTTCCAGATAATCTGTGACAATTGAAATGAATTTTGGTGGAATAAACCATAATGTGGTTTACAATTAAGGGGCCATCATGAAGGTGATTATAACTTTACTTATCGGCATGTACCTTCCGATCCAATTACAAGCGCAATCGGAAATTCAACATAATCATATCTTTCCGCTACAGGGAAAGCATGTACACTCAAGCAGCATTGTCGAATGTCCCAATGGCGATTTGCTGGCGTGCTGGTTTCATGGCTCTGGGGAGCGAACGGCTGATGATGTAGTGGTCCAGGGTGCCCGGCTGAAAAAAGACAGCCAAAAGTGGAGTCCTGTTTTTTTGATGGCCGATACGCCCCGCTTCCCGGATTGTAATCCTGTCCTTTTCGTTGATCAAAAAGAGCGTTTGTGGTTGTTTTGGATTGCTGTTCGTGCAAGCGCATGGGAGCAATCTATCTTAAAATATCGTACCTCTACGGACTATCAGCGGCCTGGGGCGCCAAAATGGAATTGGCAGGATATTATCCTGTTGAAACCCGGCGATACCTTTGCAGAGACAATTGAAGCTGCATTTAAAGAATTAATCACAGAAGAACCTATGTGGGCTGAATATGCACCTTTGTATTCAACCATGATTATAGAAGCCGCCAAAGATAAGGCCAAACGTCAGACCGGCTGGATGACACGGACACATCCCACCGTCCTGCCAGGTGGGCGGATTTTGCTGCCGCTGTATTCGGATGGTTATAATGTCTGTCTGGTAGCAATCAGTGATGACGACGGGCAACATTGGCGAGCCAGCAAACCGATCGTGGGATTAGGACCGATCCAGCCAAGCATCGTCAGGAAAAAGGATGGGACGTTGGTTGCCTACATGCGGGATAGCGGCAATGCTCCGCACCTGGTACTGACAAGCACATCGAGCGATGACGGCGAATCGTGGTCACCAGCTATCGACACAAACATTCCGAATCCCGGCTCCAGCCTTGAAGCAATTGCGTTAAAAGATGGCCGCTGGGTGATGGTCTTCAACGATACCGAGGACGGCCGCCACAGACTGGCGGCGGCTCTCTCCGACGATGAAGGCAAAACGTGGAAATGGAAACGGTATATCGGAAGATCAGACAATCGGCAAAAATCGTTTGGCTATCCATCGCTGATTCAGGCAGAGGATGGTATGTTACATCTGACTTATTCTTACAAAGAGCAAGGTCAGGCCACCATCTGTCATTGTATGTTTAGAGCAGATTGGATAAAGTAATAACCAAATCTTTTGATGAAAGTCTTTCTGAACACGGTCATTGAAAACGTTACGAATTTTTAAGTTTTTTATATAGCACTGAATCACAGGGAATATGACATGACAAAATATCTCAAGATAGGAATCAGGTTTTTCGAAAACCAGTCGGCCATATTTGTCATTATTTTGACAGGCATTCTTCTTACACCCAACGCCCCCGCCAGAGCGAACTGGCCCGGTTTCCGCGGCCCAACCGGCCTTGGTTACACGACCCAGGAGAATCTACCTATTGTCTGGGGTGGTCCTTCAAATGAAAACGTGCTGTGGATTTCGCCCCTTACCGGCCAGGGACACGCCAGTCCCATCGTCTGGGATGATGCGCTCATCGTCTGCACAGTCAAATGGCCGGCTGATGTTAAAGATCGCAGCAAAGTCATCCCGGAGCATCATGTCACCTGCTATCGCACTTCCGATGGAGAATTGCTCTGGGATACCCTTGTACCACCCGGACCCTGGTTGCGAACAGATTTCCGAAGCGGACCGGGCGGAGGTTACGCCGCCGCCACACCCGTCACCGACGGCAAGCTCATCTACTGTGCGTTTGCCTCATCGGTCCTGGCCGCAATGGATTTCCAGGGCAACATCGCCTGGAGAAAGCAAATTGTCCCCTACTCCTTCGACGTCACTCTTGGCAGTAGCCCGGTCCTCTATGGCGACACTGTCATCCTTTTTTGCGCGATGGCAAAGAAAGAAGACTCGCGAGTGGTCGCCTTCGACAAAGCCAGCGGCAGTATGAGATGGGAGAGAAAACTTCCACAAATGCATTTCGGGCACAGCACGCCCCTGATCATTCAGGTCGATAACAAACCCCAGATGCTTCTTGTGGCCTCGGGTATGGAAGAGACGGGCGATGCCCTCCAGAGCCTTGATCCGGCTGACGGGAGACTCCTGTGGTGGTGTCGCGGCGAGGGAGATGCATCATCGCCGGCCTACGGGCAGGGCCTCGTCTATTTTGACGATGGCCGGAGCGGCACTGGCGTAGCCGTTGATCCGAGCGGTTCGGGCGATGTCTCCGGCACACACATCCGCTGGACCATCAATCAAAGAGGTGAAGCATTGAGTTCGCCCATCGTTGTCGGCCAATACCTGTATCGCCTGCGCAAACTCGGCTTCCTCCAGTGTTGGGAAATGGCTACAGGCAAAGAGATTTATTCCGAGCGTCTCCAGGAAATATCAACCGCCTGGGCCAGTCCGATTGCGGACCCAAAAGGTCGTCTGTTCTTCGCAAACGCCGGCAAGAGCTATGTCGTTCAGGCGGGGCCCGAGTGTCGCGTCCTCGCTGTCAATGACCTTGGCGATGGCAATCACCCATCACCCGCGGTGGCAAACAGCAGACTTTTCCTCGTCGGAATGAAGAACATCTACTGCATCGGCACTGAGCATACTGGGACACTCAAATAGCCCGCGGTGTATACTGATTATTACAATTGTCAATACTATATCCCGAATCCATGTCTTATGATCTATCCAGACCGGACACTTGTCCGTAAAGTTGAGCGTACGTACAAGGCCTCAGACCCAGTCGCTGAACATGAGTAAAAGTCAGCTCAAGCATTTTCATATCCGAGTCAAATTTATGCAAAGACCACGGATGCCATATCAGAGAAACGAATGACTTGCCCGTCTCCAGTGCTCTATTTAGAAAAACCTTGTTCACTTCAAATTCATCTTTTGGAGTTTTGCAGAATCCGTCAGGCAGTGCCTGGGGAAAAGGCGAAGGCCACAGAGTAAGCCTTCTTGGTCCCCACTGGTTATGGTCTTTCAGCAGATTTTCATGCCAGCCGTGGCCGGGCAATTCCCATATATCAGGAAAGCCCTCGGCCTCATAGTTAAACGGCTCCCGCAAAAGAGCTGGTAGCGAATAGTCCGGCCCCCAGAGAAGACTGCTGACATACCGAATACCTGCTTCCCGAAGTAATTCTAATACTTCTGCCTCGCCTTTGAGAGCATTATCGAAACCGCAACCCGGCCGCAAGCCGATACACGGCCGCTCGAAGACACGCTCGACAGCTTCTTTTCCCTTGAAGATTTCCTTTCGTCGTTCGTCCATAGACACAGCCGAACCACAGAAATCATTATCACGCAGCATCTGATGTGAGTAAGTGTGTGTGGCAATCTCGAAAAGAGGAAGATCCAGAAGTTGACGATATTCGCCGGGGTTAGCGTCGAGTGTCTTACCCACAATGAAAAATGTTGCCGGTATCTCGAATCGTTTGTGAACCTCCACGATTTTTCGACACGCGGCCAGGCACGCCGGCGACTCAGTATCATAAGCTGCGATGTAACGAGTGTTCTTTTGTCCGGTGCTTTGAACCTTCGCTATGCAGGACATAACAGATGCCCCGATTCCGCATACAATACTCGATCTGACAAAGTCTCTTCTGGAGATTCTGTGCATTGTACTCTCCTCTGATATACATCTTTAAGTGATTCAATTTTTTATATCTTTCTCTGGTATTATCTTCTAAGTATATCCTCGATTCTTCCTCGCGGCAAGAATGGCCTGGAACAGGCAAGGTCCGCTCAGGACATGCTTTGAAATTGGCACCCTTTAGGGTGATAAGATCCGCGGGGAAATCACAATATGTCATTTTAAGCTCCTTAGCCACGCAAAAGCCCCCGACAGAAAAGCAAGTGAGCTAACATCGAGGGTAAACTCCAGCATTTTTTGGCCTTTCGACAAATTGGATTTGTTTTTGGCTTTATTGGGTTTGTTTTGGCTTAAATTGGCTTTGAATTGGGTTTGAATTGGCTTTGT
>JACNGQ010000308.1 GCA_014384025.1 Planctomycetota bacterium
GGTGGCAGTGGCCTGGTCGGGTGTATTCGACGTCTTAAAAATCGTGATGAGCGTTTTCGTCCTTATCATTGTTTTAGGTGTAATATACGTGGCCGTGCACGTCTTTCCGGGATTTGGCGAATTATTAGGCAGTCTTAGCTTCGGCATCCCCGAGGTCCCGCAATGGGCGGCATCAATGGAGAAGGTAAGTGATAACCCGTGGAAAGAGATTTTGCCGCTGTTAGGCTGGGGGGCGGGGGGCTTTGCCAGCCAGGTGTGGTACACTTACTGGGTGCTTGGGGCCGGGTACGGAGCGGCGGCTGGCAGGGGGTACGGCAAGGCGGCGGATGTGCCACAATTGCAGCGTATGACAAGGGATACGGCGGAGAAGATAAAGGGCTGGTGCCGGGTTCTGTATGTGGATTCGTCGGTGGCTATGGTGGTGGGGGTTTTGGTGACGTGCGGATTTCTTGTGGCCGGGGCGGGTATCCTCGGGGCGGAACATTTGGTGCCGAGTAATGACGATATGGCCGAGACGCTTTCGAGGGTTTTTTCGGCGCGATGGGACTGGATTGGCGGATTTCTGTTTAAGCTTGCCGGGGCGGTTGCGATGGTTTCGACGCTGGTTGGGCAGTTGGCGGGCTGGCCGCGGCTGCTGGCTGATGCGTGCAGAATATGCATACCGGGATTCGACAGGAGGCTGGCGTGGAAGACGCAGTTCAGGATGTTTTTGGTATTCTTTTTCCTGACGAGTATGATTGTGGTTTTTGTGTTCGGATTGAAACCGATGTTTCTACTGAAGCTGTCTTCGATTCTTGAAGGGGTGCTTCTGACGGCTCTGCAGGCGATTTGGGTGGCGGTGGGTCTTTTTGTGGTTATGCCGAAGATGCTTTCGAAGGAGGCTTATGCGGTGCTGAGGCCGAGCAAGCTGTTTGCGGTGGGACTGATTGTGACGTTCGGCGTGTTCGGCTATATTTGCGTGACGCAGATACCGGTGGTGCTTGCAGGGCTTTTCAGCGGGGGCTGATTGGTTTATATGAGTGATTAGTGTGTGTGACATGTGTTTGGTAAGGTGACGTAAGGAAGATTTAAGGAGATTGAATTTTGTTCGGACTTCATCCATTGGCAATTTTGTGTATCGGAATCCTGACGGTGCTCGGGATGATTATCGTGCTGCGTGTTCATGCGTTTTTGTCGCTGATAACGGCGGCGATAGTTGTGAGCGTGCTTTCGCCGGGGGGATTGGCGGAGAAAATCAGCCGGGTTGCAGAGGCGTTCGGAACGACGGCGGGTAAAATCGGTATTGTGATTGCGCTTGCGGCGGTGATCGGCAGGTGCCTTATAGAGAGCGGGGCGGCGGACCGGATTGTGCGTTTGTTTGTGGGGCTGCTTGGGGAGAAAAAATGCGCGATCTCGCTGATGTCCAGCGGATTTGTCCTGTCGGTACCGGTATTTTTCGATACGGTGTTTTATCTGCTGCTGCCATTAGCGCGGTCGATGCATCGGCGGACAGGTAAAAGCTATCTGCTTTTGATACTTGCGATGGGGGCGGGTGCGTCGATTACGCATTCATTGGTGCCGCCGACGCCGGGGCCGCTGATTATCGCCGAGACGTTAGGGATTGACCTTGGGATGATGATAATGGTGGGGCTTCTTGTGGCTATTCCGACGTCGATTGTGATGCTGTTTTTTGTGGGATGGCTTGCGGGCCGGATGGATATTCCGATGCGTCCGTTAGAGGGTGGACGTCCTGAGCCGGAGCCGCTTCCTGATGAAGAGCTTCCGGGGCTGCTGCCTTCTTTTATGCCGATTATTTTGCCGGTGTTGATGATATCGACGCATACTATTGTTTCGACCATTGCGCAGGGAGCGGCGGCCGATTCGGGTATTATGCGGGTGAAGTCGTTTACGGCGGTGCTTGGTAACGCCAATCTTGCGATGCTTGTTTCTGCGGCGATTGCGATGTACGTGCTTTGGCAAAAGAGAAAGCCGGGTCGGGAAGGATTGGCGAAGATGGTTGAAAGCTCGCTGATGAGCGGCGGTGTGATAATTCTTATAACGTCGGCCGGCGGGGCGTTCGGAGCGATGCTGAAGGCGGCCGAAATCGGGCCGGCTATTCAGAATATTATGGTTGCCGACGGCGGGGCACATATAGGCGGTTTGAAGCTGCTGTTTATGGGATTTTTTGTTGCGTTTCTTATTAAGTTTGCTCAGGGCTCCAGTACGGTTGCGATGATTACGACGTCGGCGATGCTGGCGGGGCTGATAACGTCGCCGGGGGAGATTGGTTTTCATCCGGTTTACCTTGCCGCGGCGATAGGGTTCGGGGCGCAGTGCGGGAACTGGATGAACGACAGCGGGTTCTGGATTTTTGCGAAGATGAGCGGACTTACCGAAGTGGAAACGCTCAAGACGTGGACGGTGACAATCAGCACCCTGGCTTTTGTGGGTTTGGGCTTTACGGTTTTGTTCGCGAAAATACTTCCTTTGGTTTAGCTTTTTTAGGCCGTTCTAATGATGTCAGCGACAGAATCGATGATATGATCCGGCTGATACGGAAACCGGATGAGGTCATTTCTGCCGGTAATGCCGGTCAGTACGAGAACAGTCTCAATTTCAGATTCAATGCCGGCGATAATGTCGGTATCCATTCTGTCACCGATGATGAGGGTTTCCTCTCTGCGGCATTTAATCTTTTTTATGGCGTGCCGCATAATAAGGGGATTGGGTTTGCCGATGAAGTAGGCCTTTCTGTCTGTGGCCAGTTCAATGGGTGATATTAACGCCCTGCAGGCTGGTACGATTCCGGCTTCGGACGGTCCAGTGACATCTGGATTAGTGCCGATGAGTTTTGCTCCCCTGAGGACGAAGCGAATAGCGTTCTCAATCTGTTCGTAGTTATAGGTGCGGGTTTCTCCGACGACCACATAGTCGGGATTTGCATGGTCGATGGCGAAGCCTTTATCATGGAGGGCGTTGATAAGGCCGGATTCTCCGATGACATATACGCGTGCACCCGGATGCTGACTTGCCAGAAAGCTCGCGGTCGCCAGGGCGGAGGTCATGAAATGGTCCTCGTCGATTTCTATTCCCATATCGGAAAAGCGTTGTCGAAGCTGTCTTGGGGACCTTGCGCTGCTATTTGTTAAAAACAAGAATTTTTTCTTTTGGGTTTTGAGCCAGTCCACGAATTCGCGGGAGCCATCGATGAGTTTGTTTCCGTGATAGATGACGCCGTCCATGTCGCAGATATAGGCTTTTTTGTCCGTCAATTTTTTCATAAATCGGAATCCTTTAAAATCAGGCCAAAGAGGGTCAGGGGTGAAGTTTTTGTTATTTTGACTGTTGCGAATTGGCCGGTGAGTGAGGCAGGGCCGTTGAAGACGACTATGTAATCCGTATCAGTCCTGCCGACAAGCTGGGGATTGTTGTCACCTGCCGTATTTATATGTGACTTTTTGCTTAATCCTTCTACGAGAATTTTGACTTGTTTGCCTAAATAGTTCCGGCTTAATTGGCCGCTTATTTTCTCCTGTTCTTCGAGCAGCGCGGCGATTCTTTTTTGTTTTACATCGGGGGGGACGGTGTCCTGCAATTTTTTGTCTGCGGTTGTGCCGGGGCGGGGAGAGTATTTGAAGATGAAGGAATTTCTGTATCGTGCTTTTTTGAGTAAATCACCTGTCGCCTGAAAATCTTCTTCGGTTTCGCCGGGGAAGCCCACGATAAAATCGCCTGCAATTGCGATGTCCGGCACAATATTTCTGGCTTTGTCGAGAAGCTCCAGATACCAGGCGGCGGTATAGTTGCGATTCATTGCGTGGAGGATTTTATCCGAGCCGCTTTGCGCCGGAAGATGCAGATAATTGCAGACCTTCGGAGAGGCGGCCATAACCTGCATAATCTCGTCGAAGAATTCTTCGGACGGATAGCTTGTAACGAACCTGAGCCATTCGATGCCTTCGACGCCGGCAGCCGCATCGAGCAAATCAGCGAGGCACCAGAAGCGGCCGTCCTTTTTGTATTTATATGAATTTACCGTCTGGCCGAGGAGCGTTACCTGTTTTATCCCCTCGGAGGCCAGTTTTTTTATCTGCTCGATTATTACCTCGGGCGGCCTACTCACTTCCGGACCGCGGACATATGGGACTATACAATACGTGCAGAAATTATTGCAGCCCCGCATCGCGCGGACGAATGCCTGAGAGGGAATTTGTTTATCCTCGACGCCGTAGGCGGATTCGAATGTTTCGAGGGTCTGGTTTTGGCTTTCGGATGTTTTCTGCCGTATTTTTTCGGTTACGGCCAGGCGTTTTTCATTTTTTTCCAGGGCCTGTTTTAGAAGGTCAGCGATTTGCGGGATTTGTGTCGGCCCGCAGACTATATTTACCGCTTCGTGTTCGAGCAGTTTGTCGCCAAGCCGCTGTGCCATACAGCCGATGACGCCGACGACCAGATTTGGTTTGCTTTGTTTGATGTGTTTGAGGTGTCCTAATTGTGAAATTACCCTTTGCTCTGCATGCTCGCGGACTGAGCAGGTATTGATGACGACTGCATCGGCATCTTTAACACTTTTAGTCAAACTGAATCCAGCCTCTGTAAGCGCAGAGGTAACCAGCGCCGTATCCAGCTTGTTCATCTGACATCCAAAGCTTTTAATATGTACCATTGGAACGTTCATAATTAGATAAATATAAAGGACTTGGGATAAAAAATCAAATGTTATGCCACGCATATTTAGACCGCCGTTTTGCAGACTGTCTCGAGGTTCTCGATAGAGTGCGTTCTCTGCCGTATCCACTTCGCGTTCCTACCCTTCAATTCACCATCCGTCAATAGCAAATAGAAAATCTCAGGAAAATGAGCACCAAGAAGATGTCCTAAAACATACATCGAATCTAAACTGACGGTCTATTGCATACTGTGGCGAGATCGTTTTTTGACTTATCCTATACTTGAATTCTGCCGATAAGCGAAATTGATAGTCATCTTTTCGCGGAAACTTCTATTAGCGGTAAAAATAACCGAAAGGAAAGACAAAATGAAAAAATTTATTGCTATCATAGGTAGGCGTAATGCTGGAAAATCTACAGTTATTGTAAGTCTCACGGGCTGCCTTAATCGAGGTTTTCAAGGCACGGTAACTGACCAGTCAAACAATGAGAATATATATGTTATAGCAAGTTCACCTCAAGAAAAAAATTTATCTCCAGGTGCATTTCAAAGTATTTTAACCCAAGTAGGACAAGATAAAAGATGTCGAGGTCTTGTTATGGCAATACAAGCTTCTCATCCAAGAAAAAGGCTATCATTAGAAGATATCATTCGAGAAGTACAAGACACAAACTCTTTTGAACCGTATTTATTCATCCTTGAGCCTATATATTCTCAGCCACCAGAAGCACAACCAATTTCAACTGATGTTAATCGTCGTTTGAGAAATACAGGTTTAATCCCTCAAGTATTAGATGGCAGAAGATTTGCTTTTTTGAACGCACGAAACATAAATCAAACTTCTCAAATGTTCTAGCAATTATTTTTCGCTGGAGGTCTTTTAGGCGGTTTGTTTCGTCGAAACCCAGGAGGATAATTGGAAATGCTGTTTTGTTGTGCATTAACGGTTCATCCATATCGCTCCATCGCCGTTATTGTGCTATTTAATTCGATTATCTAAATTATTTGTATATCCTACAATTTTCATATGGGATGAATACGGGAATGACTTTACCTTTTCTCTTCCTGAGATACAAATAGTTGTCTTTCTCGTCTTTTGTAAATTTCAATCCTAATTCTTTTTTCATAAAGATATCTACTAAATACTCCACAATAATATTAGCAGTATAAATCTTAAACAAGCTTTCTCCAGAATCGGGTCGTAATTCATAATCAGCCATCACATGAGCTACTGCATGTCTGCATTCTTTACACAAATACTCACCAACAGTCTTATTTTCCAAAATCTGCGCGTTTAAATGAGAACGTTGCAATATCCACATGTTTTCTTTGATTGTATTGTTTATCCAGTCAATTGCTTCATTTTGTCTACGTGTCTTTCCTTTCCTTCTTTGCTCTATCTCTAATATTTTCCAATAGCATAAAAACTTATAGTACAAGCTATTCGATGCTTTGGCTTCCCTGAATAAACTTAGTGCATTGGCCTTGTATTTATCATCGATTTTAGGTAACTTTACGATATCTCTAACTCTGCAATTTCTTATTAATGTTCGAGTTATTCTTGTAGGTTGTTTGACGCTTGTAAGTCCACCACGATTTTTACTCCATCCAACACCACCATAACTACTACCAGTAGTTATGCCGACATTAAGTTCCCAGCTTAGACAACTCAGGAATCTTAAAGCAATCTCCTGTACCATTCTAGCCTCGCTTTTACTTGGTCCTGAGCCTGTCTCGATATCGATAATACAACATAAAATATCTTGATACTTTGTGATCCCCTTAATTAGTTTGAAATCAATCCCTTCATAATTAAAGTATAGATTCTTTCTAAAAATCAAAGGGGTATCAAAACATATATAGAAAAGATACTGGTGTGATTTTGTAGCTTTTTTGTTACTCATAATCTATTAAGTATATCGGATTTGTAAGAAAATACAATTTACGAAATTGATAAACGTCTATTAAGTTTTCGCTGTAGGTCTTTTAGGCGGTTTGACTTGTCGAAACCCATGAGGATAATCGGAAATGCGGTCTTGTTGTGCATTAGAGGTTCATCCATATCGACCCATTTTTTACAGTAGTCGCCATCGGGTGTGCCGGGAATCGGCGAAAAGTCCGCCAGGGTTCCACGGATACCGAGGCTATTGACAAAGTGCATCGATGCTTCGAGCTGCTGAATTTCAATATGGGGATGTCCGAGAATTTGATAAGCCGTGATGTTTGCCGGTTCTGCGCCTGCGGATTTAAGATGCTCTACGGCTTTTGCAAGCTCATCTGTAAAGACTTTCGAGCCGGTGCGTTTCTGCCATTGCTGAGAAGCGCTTTCAAAACCTAAATAGAAGGTCTTAAAGCCAGCCCGGACCATAAGCTCTGCCAGCTCTTCGGTGATGAAGCGGGCGTTAAGGGCGTTTGGACTGTGGAAATTTACTTTTATGCTGCGATTGACAACCTCAGTTAAAAATGGAGCCAAAACCTTATCGGCGTCGAACAGCAAAGCATCGTCATAGAAGGCGATATTTTCAACTCCCAGACTACATAACAGCTTTAGCTCAGCCAAAGAGTGCTCCAGCGACCGGGGTTTAAATTGGCCGTAAACTTTCGGCACCGAGCAGTAAGTGCACTTAAAGGGACAGCCTTCGGTCAGCTTTAGCACGCCAACACCGAGCTTCTCATAGATCTCCCACAGGGCCGGCTGGTCAGGGTCGGGATTGATTCGGAGACACTCCCAAAGCGGCTCAAGGTTAGTACCGTGTACTAAAAAATCCGCCCCTGATTTTTCTGCGTGATTACTGCAAAGTGTTACATAATTGCCGCCTAAAATAATTTTTGCTTTTGGTCTGGCTTTGCGAATATCTTCGATGACTTCCCAGACGCCTTCGTACCAGTAGGTCATTGTAGTCTGGATAAAGACGAAATCGAAAGATCCCTCCCGTGTAAGAAAGTCCAGGAAGATATTGCGGGGCAGGCCGAACCGCCGAAAGTATCTCGGGATTGATTCAAAAGGCTTTGGCCTTGGTATCTTTTGGCAATAAAATCGTCCTCGATTCCATCGGTCGGATTCGAGGTGCTTTTGGGTTGCAGCGAACGGATGAAGCCTGTCCATATAATCGAAAAGCTTAAAATCCGCTTTGCCGCGCAGCCTGCCTGCGGTGCTCAGCATGCCATAGGGCTTTAGCCAGAAATCGTATGCAGCAAAGTCATATATGGGCGGATTTACGAGCAGAATTCTCGGTGTCATAATGTGAACGGTCATTCCTGTACAAGATTAGTTACTGCAACTGACATCAGGTGAATTAATCCATGATAAAGTTCTTTTTACTGCTAATCAAGCAATAACTTTGTTAAAAGAGCAGCTTCGGTTTATTGGCCCAAAGTCGTGTTAAGTCCTTGCTTTTTGTGCCTTTATATGTTAAAATAAGTTATCATAATAAGTTATAGATATTAAGTCGCAGTACGTGACCAAAACTATAAGCGGGG
>JACNGQ010000309.1 GCA_014384025.1 Planctomycetota bacterium
GCTGCATACGCACTAAGGCATTATCGATTGTTGCCATAGCACCTTCCATCGTCTGCAGCATACTAATGCCGTCCAGGGCGTTACGGGCACCCTGCTGGATAACGGCGATGTCGGCCCGCATCAATTCGCGAACAGCCAGGCCGGCCGCGTCGTCCTTGGCGCTGTTGATACGCAGGCCCGACGACAGCCTTTCGACTGATCGAGATAGGGCATCGTAGCTCTGGCCCAGGTGCCTTGCGGCGTTTACTGCCATAAGATTGTTCTTAATTGCTAACATTTTCTTGACTCCTTTAAGGTACTAAACAAGTTTTTTGTCTCTGCCAAAAATACCCAAGATACCCATTTTAACGTTTATGAGTACCTACGATAAACAAGTTTCATATAATCTTTATCGAATCGGCAAAAGAGAACTTAAGGATTTTTTTCCTGGTCTGGTAAAAAACTTTTTTAGGCCTCAAGAAAGACGAATTTGCCATTTAAATGGCCACTGAGGCGTTTTGAATTGAAAATTGAAGTGGATTTTGGCTCGTGTTTCGAGCCATCTGGCTTCGATTCTATTGAATTATATCTATTCGTGACATAAGCTCGGTCTGCAAACCGCCTTTACACCGTGTATGTCAGGTTCATCTTCTCCTGAAGACTCTTACGTAGTCAATGTAGTATTTTTGCGGAAAAATGGTATCATCAATTCCTCTCTGTCCGCCCCAGGAGCCGCCGATGGCTGCATTTATGATGAGGTAATGCGGTTTATTATAGGGCCAAGTGTCATTGCCTGTCCCTTCATTATTGAATGTGAAGTATTTTTCATCGTTCAGGAAGAAGTCGAGACGATCCTCGCTCCACTCAATCGCATAGATATGGAACTGCTCGTAAGGCTTTTCGGCCTTTATTTTTGAGCCCTTGTTCGTTTTTTTAACATGATTATACGCCCTGGTATGTATGTTGGCGCAGATGGTATCCGGGTCGAATCCGACGTTTTCCATAATATCAATCTCACCACAGGCCGGCCAGCCGACTTTATCCCGGTTTGTCCCCAGCATCCAGATTGCCGGCCACATCCCTTTACCCGTCGGAAGCTTTGCACGCACTTCAATTCGGCCGTACAGCCATTCAGCCTTATGCCATGTATGGAGGCTCGCCGAGGTATATTGCCCCTTTTCGTATTCTTCCTTCCGCGATTCGATAATCAGCATACCGTTTTCAACGCGGGCGTTTTCAGGCCGGGCCTTTGTGTAATATTGTTTTTCACGATTGCGGACAAAACCCGTTTCATAATCCCACTTATTTTTGTCCGGCAATCCTTCGTAATTGAACTCATCGGCCCAAACCTGCTCCCACACATCGTCAAAGCTCTCTTGAGGCCGGCTCATTTGCTCAATGGGGCAGTCCATCTGTGACTTTAGCGGGGTATGGTTCTCAGTTTCTCCGCCGTTCTGCAAAAAGAACCTGCCATCCCTGAGCCCTGCGTCGATATTCATGGTTGGTGTTTTGTCTGCGGTGAATCTTGCCTGGGTAAGCGGTGTCCATTTGCCGTCTTTGGTCTTGACCCAGCCGTTGCCGTACCGTGCCCGGCGGACGTTTTGTGCGCTTTTGCCGTTGCGTAAAAAATCCTCTACGAAAGAGTAATACCCGCTAAGATAGTCCCCGTCGGTAATTGTTTGAAATGTCGCCAGATGTTTCCACTTCTTTACTTCATTGAGGTAGAAATAGGCGGCGTATGTTGTCTTATCGCCTTCGACGGAGGTCTTGACCATGCACCTGTAGGTCTCGCCGACATTCCACTTGTAGTCGAACATGCTCTTGCCGCCGGTGCCTTCATTGCCGAACCGGCTGACGCGCACATTCTGGCCTTCGTGCAAAACCTTGACCCGACGGTCCTCGGGTACCGTATTCGGATTGTTTTGTTTGCCCGGGTCCCATACCGAAAAAAGGACAACTTTATTACCATTCCACAATTCCTGTATGCCGAAATATCCGTGCCTGAAACCGCATACACAGAAATAGCTGCCCGGATAACTCTTTTCTACAGTTACTTCATTGTAGTAAACGACACCCTGCTCGGCGGGATACCACAAATGTACGCTCCTGGCCGCACCCGGACTGCGTTTTTCCTCAGCGGTCTTACCGACTGATGCCAATAAACAAACCGAGACCATCAAAACAATCCAGGCTGATGTTCTATTATCTTTCATCTTGTCTTTTCCTTTCGTAAAAATGCTTTCCAGTCCGGTGACACGAAACACGGGCGGTTTTCCGCTGCAGTGCTTATCAGTCATAGACCCGAACCAGCTTTGTCCCTTCGTTTAGCCATTGCTTTAAGATTGTATTATCTTCGGCGGCCCGGCGTGCGATCCAGCGTGAAGCGTCGCTGACATTGATATTTGCCGTGACGAGCCGTTCCTTAAAATAACCAGCCTCGACAAGCACGTTGCCGTCGGGATGAATAATTTTACTGTTACCATGTGAACCCCGCAGCGTTTCGGGATCGGCAGGGGCGTTGGCCATTACACAGAAGATACCGTTTTCCGTAGCCCGGGCAATAGGCATAGCACGATATGCCGAGAGCTTATGCTCATGCTTAAGGCCGCTCTCGTGGCTGCAGAAATAGCATATCTGGGCTCCGGCAACAGCAGGTAAACGGACAAGTTCAGGGTAGCGGACGTCATGGCAGATTATAAAGCACGATTTTACTCCTGCGAGTTTATACACCGGCAGGGTCTTTCCCGGCACAGGCCAGGATTCGGCGAGGTGGGTCTTGGAATATCGGCCGCGGACCAAACCGCCTTTGTCAATGACCAGAAGATCATTGTAGATTTTTTCCGATTCCCAATGTACTGTGCCAAGAACAACGGCAATGTCCAGCCGCTTCGAGGCCTCAACTACCATACCCTCAGCCTTTTCAAAATCTTCCGGCCGGGCGGTCTTCCAGTACTCATCACCTGCATAGCCGCACAAACATGCTTCAGGGAATGCTACTACATCGACACCGTCCTGTGCGGCGGTTTCTATCCACTGTAGCACTTTTTGAGTGCTCTTTTCTACCTCGGGATAGTTCAGTATCTGACATGCAGCCACCCGAAGCGTGCCCTTTCCCTTCTCGTCGATATGGTATCTGTTGGATGACACGCCGGTGTCTGAATTTGAAAAGACGGGGCTTGCAGCGGCGGCAACCATGCCGGTTACAGCTAAGCTGCTGCGGGTCATAAATTTTCGACGTGAAATTTCTAAACGCTTAAAAGCCATTTCGAGACCCCTTATTACACACAATTGGAACTTCCCATTTATACCTGCTCACCTACTCCGAGACGCAGGGATCGTGCCTCATCTCAAATAGAATATCAGGATTGCCCTGACAATTCAACCCTTCAAATCGTCATTAATAGGGGAGGCGTCTTAAATTGAATCCCTCTGAACAGGATTCTCACAAAATCCCGAAGTTTAAGACATAATCCTTGAAGTTATCTCACTAATCAGTTAGACTCGGGTTTTATAGTGTGTAACATTATTCTTCCAACCGGTACTATAGGAATGGTATTTTCATATAGTATTAGATATCACAGCTACGGAGGATTTGGGGGATTATTTAGGTTCAAAGCGTATCGCAGAGAGTAGAAAAATGCGTCTTCAACCTCATAGGTCTGCTTTCACCTTGATTGAGCTGCTCGTTGTCATTGCTGTGATTGCACTTCTGATGGGTTTGCTGGTGCCCGTATTAGGTAGAGCTCGAGAACAAGGCAGACGTGTCGCCTGCATGGGAAATATTCGCCAGTTCATAATCGGTATCCAGGTTTATGCCAGCGATTACCGGGAGCGTCTTCCTATCGGCTTGTCGGATTTTCAGGAGCCGGAAGATGAACATACCCCCATCCTTTCCAGGGCAATGCGTAATGCGTTAGTAAAGATAATCGGCGACCAGCGCAGTCTTTCCTGCCCCTGGCTTCGTAAGCCCTTCGATCAGCCCGGTGGATGGTATTATGTTTTTGAGGGCCAGGATTATGGTTATGTGATTGGATATAATTATCTTGGAGGGCACAAGGGCACTCCCTGGCCATTGTTGGGGCCGGCGAACGCCGAGTGGGTATCACCGCAAAAATCCTTTGAAAGACCCTCAACACCGTTGGTGACAGAGTTGAATGCCTGGTCTGCCGATGAAATGATGACCTTCGCACCGCACGGATCCAGAGGGGCGATTCTGGAGTCCGGTCATTCGGGAAATGTGAGCTTGGAGGGTGCTCCGTCACAGCAGATCGGTGCAGTCGGCGGTCATGTAGGTTATTTAGATGGATCAGCATCTTGGAAACATATAAAAGAAATGAAGATATATCGTGGATCCCGGCGCTGGGGTGAAGGCGGCTGCTTCACGACTTGGTAAGGATAAACAGGAGGATTATGATGCGTGCTTATAACTTCATCACGATTTCCATTCTGGTTTTATTGATGACTGTCAGTGCTGTGGCTGACGACTGGCCCAACTGGCGCGGCCCACTGTATAACGGCATCTCTAATGAGCCCAACTGGATAGGTGATTGGCCGGCATGTGAGCCGATCATACTCTGGGAGCAGCAGGTGGGCACAGGATTCTCATCGATAGTTGTAGCCGATGGCCGACTTTACACGATGGGCAACTCCGAAAGAATGATAGAGGTTCAGGATGGTGGTAGAACAGGTGTAAGTCAGAAACTCGAACAAATGGACGAGGTTTTTTGCCTGGACCCCGACACAGGAGATATCCTCTGGATTCATGCGTATCCGTCCCCTTTAGTACCAAATCTTTACGAGGGCGGTCCAAGTGCGACCCCGACTATTGCAGACAGTAATGTATATACGTTTAGTAAACAGGGCATGGCATATTGTCTGGATGTCAATGACGGCGCCGTCCTATGGCAAAGTGACCTGGTTGCTGATTATGGTATGCGTGTACCAACATATGGGTTTTCAGGTTCACCCTATGTGGATGCAAACCTGGTGATTTACAATGCTGGCACTCACGGTCTGGCCCTCTATGCAGCCGATGGAACGTTGGCTTGGGAAACCGGCACGGGTCGCGCAGGTTATTCTTCGCCGGTACCCTTTGATTTAGAAGAACAACGTTTTGTGGTCCTTATGGGAGAGAGGACTTTTGCAGCCGTCCAGGCCCAGACCGGGGAGCTGCTCTGGGAACATCCCTGGGTTACTCAATATAATGCGAACATACCCGATCCGATTATGGACAGTAATCTGGTATTTATCTCAACTGGTTATCAGGAAGGCTCTGCCTTGTTCGATGTGGCAGCAGGCCAGGTTACGGAACTCTGGTTCCAAAAGAATATGCAGACCTGGCTTAACACTTCTGTGCTCTGGCAGGGATACTTATACGGCCCCAACGATAAGGACAAAACCCTGACTTGCCTGCAACGTGAAACAGGTTGGATCATGTGGACACAGAGCGGCTTTGGCAATGGCTCTGTGATGTTAGCTGGCGGTAAACTGATTGCTCTCAGTGAGGATGGACAATTATCTATAGCCGAGGCGTCACCCACAGGCTACCGGGAGCTTGGCAAAGGCCGGATTCTCACCGGTAAGTGCTGGACTGTGCCGGTCCTGGCCAATGGAAAGATCTATGCACGAAACGCCATGGGTCATTTGGTATGTGTAGAACTGATGCCTGTGGAATCCGAACCTGTACATTCCCGATAATGAAGTCCATAAAAAAGCGGAATTTTCCGAAGCCCGTAAAAAGACATTTAAGCGGGAAATTAAGGGCGGTTTCTGATTTTCAGATTACCCAACAAGACAAGCTCATCATTTAAATGGTCTCTGAAACGCTTTGAGTAAGAAAAACTCGTGAGCGGTATATGACAGATTTCCATATTAGGTAATGAAAATGAAAAAAGACTGCAGTTGAAATTTTAAGATGGATTTGGTAATTTGATACATTCAAGGATTTTGGCTTAGTTGCCGGCTGTTTATAAAAAATGTCAATTGGGAAATAGTGTATGTCGCGTACCTTCGGAGTTGTCGTTACGGTGTTCGGATGCGGATGGGTTTTAATGGGGCTTGAGATCGTAGGCGGCAGGATGCTGTCGCCGGATTTCGGCAGTGGAGTTTGGGTTTGGGGCAGTGTAATCAGCGTTTTCCTTGCCGCTCTGGGTATTGGCTATTTTGCAGGTGGATTATTATCACAGCGATTTCCTTCTTGTTTCTGTCTTGCGATCATTATTATAATGGCGGCAATCTCCATTATGCCTGTCGTCCTTTGGCATCGGGCGATGAGCGGATGGTTTGCCTCTCTCGAATTGCATGAACGTTGGGGATCGCTTTTTGCCGCTACAGCTTTATTTTTTGTCCCTATTATGTTATTAGGTATAGTTTCACCCTATGCCGTACGTTTGGTGACTAAGGATGTAGAGAGTGTTGGAACAAAGGCCGGAACATTATATGCCATATCTACGTTGGGTAGTTTTCTCGGGTGTTTGCTTACTTCTTTCTATTTTATACTCTGGATGGGAATTCGGCAGATCCTGTTATTTTCAGTGGCGGCATTATTTCTGATTGCCATGTTCTTATTAGTAACATGGTATGCGGGAGGGATTGATAAAAAGGAGGCTGTTGCTCATGAGTCTTAGATTTTTGATGATTGTTATTATAGGGATTTTAACAGAGGGCATTTCTCTGGCCGCGCCGGTTGAACAGGGACAGGAATGGCAGGTTACCGGAGAAAATGATTATTCAGAGTATGAATCCAAAGTGCTTTTGGAGAAAGAAAGTCTGTATCATTACATCCTTGTAACTGAGGAAGGAGGAATACGGAGGCTCCAGTTCCGTCGTTCAGGCAGCGAGTATGAGGAATCGGCAATTAATATCCGTCAGCCGCTGCAGTTTGAGATGTACTACTATAATCTCATGTTCGCCGGATTTGCCCATAAACCGGACCCGAAGAGGATTCTGTTTTTAGGGCTTGGCGGAGGGACCATACCGATGGCGATACATCATTATTTTCCCAGGGTGCCGATTGATAATATCGAGCTTGACCCTGATGTGGTTTCGGTTGCAAAGAAGTATTTCGGTTTCAGGGAAGATGGCCTTATGAAGGTCTATGTTCGCGATGGGCGTGTGCAGGTGCGGCGATTATTACGGGACAAGATGAAATACGACATAATTTTCGTGGACACTTTCAGGGGCGGGTATATTCCCTATCATTTAACAACCAAAGAATTCATGCAATATATGAAAGGGCTATTAAATCCGGATGGTGTCGTTGTTAGTAATCTGCGTTCCGGTTTTGAGTCGTATCATTATCACAGACGTACCTTCGCTGCCGTCTTCAACAATCAATACTCGTATGGCAGCGGTAATGTTATTGTCGTTGTTGATGCGAGGGAAAAGCCGCTGACGCAAAAAGACTTGTTGGCTGTGTCCAGACGGCTGCAAAAGGAAAAGCAGTTCACCGTTGATCTTCCCGCTATTATCGAAGAAGGCCGAATGCACAATGGTTATGTGCAAAAAGGACCGATTCTCACTGACGATTATGCTCCGACTGATGTGCTTCGAGGAATACCGCGTGAATAAATCCACCTTATATTAAAAGATGAGATTCGACAGATAGAGGTTACTGCCTGTTCTTAAACACGTAATATGTTGAAAAAACTGCTTTAAATAAGCAGTATCCTTTTGTTTTTCCCCTGTTTATGTAAATTCCAATAAAAATCTTTACCCATTTTCAAAGGATTTTCCTTGACCTCAAGGCACATAATGTGGTATAGATAATATTAATGAATCTTGTGCCTGCGAGGTCGAGCATCTGTAGTTTTTTTGTTCATTCAGCAGGTACATTTCTATTAGTGTCTCAATAGAGGAGGAGTTACTATATGTTATGTGAGGCAGGAATTGTTAAGTAAGAATTTTTGTAACCGTTCACAGGGTGTAAATATGGATTATGGCCCCAATAATGATGGTAAGGG
>JACNGQ010000369.1 GCA_014384025.1 Planctomycetota bacterium
ACATCTCACATCGAGGTTGGCATCATCTCGTGGATAAATATACGCACGAGCTTAGGAGAAATGCTTCGTAAGAAGATTGTTTAGTATTGTGCAATATAGTTGTTGTGTACAAGCAAATAAAGTATGATATCACATCGAAAAACTGTAACCGGACAGGACGGTTAGTAAATCGAAAATCCCTGTCGATATTAACAAAAAAGTATTCCGAAGGGAGGAAAAAATGAACCGCATTTTATTACTGCTCGTTGTCACGTTGGCTGTTGTATCTTCATCTTTGACGATATGTAACGCAGATGAGGCCATTGAGCCGGAGCAAAAGATTATGCTTTTCGACGGCAATAGCTTTGACGGGTTGTATCGATATTTGAGAAATAATCAAGGCAACATAGATGAGACATGGACAATACAACCAGATGGCATTCTCGCCTGTGTGGGTAAACCGGCCGGTTATATCCGAACAGTCAACGCATATAAAAACTACAAGCTTCACTTCGAGTATCGCTGGCCGGGCAAGCCGGGGAACAACGGGGCCCTTGTCCATATGGTCGGCGAAGACAAGGTGTGGCCAAAAAGCCTTGAGTGCCAGGGCGGCTTTCACAATCAGGGCGATTTCTGGGAGATTGGCGGCTTGGAATTCAACGAGCATAAAATCGGCGGACATCGCGTTCGGGGAAGGCGGGTTCTCAAATACGGTGAGCATAACGAAAGAGAACCGGGCCAGTGGAACGTTTACGAGATATGGTGTGTCGGCGGAAAGGTCCGACCATACGTTAACGGCAAGCTCATGAACGAGGCCACGGATTGTTCTGTAACGAGCGGAAAGATATGTCTCCAGAGCGAGGGCGCCTCAATCGAATATAGAAATATCTACATCGAGCCTGCGAAAGATTTGCCCTGGCCGGTTAAGCCTGCCGAAAAAACCGTCCTGTTCAATGGTAAAGACCTCGACGGTTGGGTTCGCTTCATTCCGGACGACAAAGCCGACGCCGAGAGGAAGTGGATTGTCGATAAGGTCTGGTCGGTTCGTAATGGTGTTATTCGATGCGAGGGAATACCCAGTGGTTATATTCGCACGGTTGAAAGTTACGCCGACTACAAGCTGCACCTTGAATGGCGCTGGCCGAAGGAACCGACAAACAGCGGCGTGCTGCTGCACCGCGAAGGTATCGACCGTGTCTGGCCCTTATGTGTGGAGGCGCAACTGCAGCATGAAAACGCCGGAGATTTCTGGCTGCTTAACCATTCAACGATTAAAGTCGATGGTGAGCAAATCGGGCCAAAGGACTTCGCCAATGCTAAACAGAAGCATCCCTCGAACGAGAAACCACTCGGCCAGTGGAACTCTTATGATATTGTCTGTGACGGCAAAACAGTTACGCTATACGTCAATGGCCTGCTTCAGAACAAAGGTGTCGATAGCAATCCTTCATGCGGCCCGATTTGTCTGCAAAGCGAAGGCAGCCCTATCGAATTTCGCAATATCTATCTGGAGCCGATTCCGAAGAAATAAAATTTTCATACCAGCCAATACCGGGATTATTATAATTCCGGCATGGATTTTTCAGTAAACTTGATGATTTCATTCATCATCAGGACCGACTCGTATGGAAAACGGCCAACGGCGGTTTCTCCCGAAAGCATAACGAAGTCGGTACCATCGATAATTGCGTTTGCGACGTCTGTAACCTCGGCACGTGTCGGCTTGATGTGTTCGGTCATGTGTTCCAGCATCTGAGTGGCTGTAATTACGAACTTTCCCGCCGCATTGGATTTTTTTATTATGCGCTTTTGGATTATGGGGACTTCATGAATCGGGACAGCAACGCCCATATCGCCGCGAGCTATCATTATTCCATCCGCGGCATCAATTATCCCGTCAATATTATCTATCGCCTGCCTGCTTTCAATTTTTGCCACTATCCGACATTCGGGCAATCCCGGCTTTATCAGTGAAGCGGCCTGCCGAACATCATTTTCATCCCGCACAAACGACAAGGCGATATAGTCAACACCGTGCTCTATACCGAATTCAATGTCCTTTTTGTCTTTTGCGGTTATCCCTTCGAATTCGAGGTCCACCCCGGGAATATTTATACCTTTTCTTTCCTTGAGTATGCCGCCTTCGACAACCACCGCTTTTATACTGTTTACAGAGCTGCTCTGGACGCGGAGGACCAGATTACCATCGTCAATATATATAAGCTGCCCCGGTTGGATCCTGTTCAAATCACCTTCATAGTCGAATGGTATCATTCGCTGCCCGGATGCTTCGATGTCATTTGTCAGCCAGACTACCGTGCGGTTCTTTAATAATCTGGTTTTGGAGCCTTTGAAACGCCCGATTCTTATTCTAAAACCCTCAAGGTCCTGCATTATTCGAATGTGCCGTCTATACTTACTGTTTAACTTTCGAACAAGCTTTATTGCATCGAGATGTTTCTCATGGCTGCCGTGGGAAAAATTCAGCCTGACTACATCCAGACCGGCGGTAAACATTTTCCGCAGGACTGTGTAGTTTCTGCTGGCTGGGCCTAAAGTGGCGATTATTTGCGTTTTGGGCATTTCTTCAAGTTCCGATTAGTCTGATATTTGTCTCTGAGTTAGTCATTTAGACGCTATAGATAATGATTTGTCAATAAGCAAACGCCAGACTTGCCCGGAAAATATCAAACAATCGCCCGTTACCTGCCAAGTCGGCTCTGCGAAGCTACGCAGGAACAAGCCGGTCATTGTTCGAAATGTGGTACTCAGGCGAATGGAAAACAAACAGCCTGTCTTTTTCACAGAAGAACCGGAACGCACAGATTATCAGCACTTCTTGCTGTACGAGAGCAGTGGTTGCACATATACCTCACATCTTCTACTAAAGTATTGTATTCCTGCTCGTTAGTCAGATGAAAGCCTTGAGATTTAATATAGCAAAGGTGCTCATTATGCAGTTCCGAGTTACATATCGAATTACTTTTTAATGTTTCCTGAAGCATGATGAATGTCTCCTTACTAATAATTTCTAAGTCAAAAGCTAATACGACATTGCCGGCAGAGGAGTTCACACCAATTTGTCTCAGAAAATATATTTAAAATATCCCCCCTGACTTACCAAGGGTTGTTTTATACCCCAGAGATGGCAGAGGGCATTGTGGTTATGGCTCTACTCGAAAATGAGCGTGCCGAACTTTTCGAACTCGTGAAAACTGCCCCCTACCCGGGCCCAGTCCCAGCTTGTGCTCTTTTCGTCATCGTAATCAACGCGATAGAAATTGGCTCGCCATCGCGTTCCGGGCTGCGGGGGAACGTTTTGCAGAGGTTTGAGTAAATCGTACGGCACAAAAACCTCGGCCTTCCAGCCCGCTACACTAGCGCCAGATTGCTTCGGGCCGCCGATAGTCGTCGTGGCCGTTTGCGTTTTTCGTTTACCATCGTAATGCCATGGCCGCCAGCCGAGGAACTCGCCGCCGAAATTTGGGATGAGAATCGGCAGCTCAAAACCAAGCGGTGAAATTTCGTATTCGAAGTAAACCGGGTACCGCTCGTCCGGCCACAAGAAGAACTCAAACACATCTTCATTCCACAAATCGAGAAAGTCCGCCTTCATAGTGGCAGTAATAGTACGGTCCTCGGCCTCCATTAACACGTACAGTCCCGTCTCGGAGTATAGCATCTTTACATGGGTCTTATACTTATGACCATCGACGGTACGCAGGTTAAGCGGTTCCCAGTCGGCTTTCTTCCAGGCGGACGCATCGCCCCGGCCGTTTACGACAAAATCTTCCGTCCGCCGGATCCGAAGTGTTTTTGCAGAAGGCCGTCCGAAGAATATTCGCTCAGCGTTCTTATTATAGATTTTTTCCAGCACGTCTTCCGGTAAGAACAACCCGTAAATCATCCAGAATCCCTGCCTCTGGTGCCCTCCCGCGCAGTCAAAATATTCATCGTCGGTTTCCAGAAAGCGGTAATATATCCGGTATGCGTCGCGGCGGGGCGTAGTATCAGTACCGAACATGATGCGGTCCTGATACTTCAGGAAAAACTTCCGTGCTGTATATGGCTGCCTGCCCAATTCTGAAATCCGCGCGTCAACGTCGATGTACATATTGGGGTACCTTTCCAGCCACTTCCCGACTGTATCAAGGTCTTCGGGATTGTTGCCGAAGTGGGCGCAAATGAAAGTGGTTTTTGGGTGTTTGGCGATAGCGCGATTTCGTTGCATCAGGATTTCATCGCGTGAGGGGAACCGCTCACCGTGGAACAGCCAGTTCGGATGTTCATTCAGCTCGTGCCAGCGTTCATTGAATCGATCCAGCGGAGTAAAAAAAGCTGCCGGGTCGGCAACGTGAATCACCACGGGCCGTTTATGCTTGGCGCACATTTGCCAGACAGGGTCCAGCTTGGGATCATCAACCGGCATGAGCTTGCCGTTTTTATAACGGTAGGACAGTCCGAGTGACTTGTGGAATTTCAGCCCCTTCGCACCGGCCTTAAAACTCTCTTCGAGCCGCCTTGCCTCGCGACGACCCCAGTTCTCGTTGTCAATTCCATCGAAATTCAGCAGCGCAAACGTCAGGAATCGTTCGGGATATGCCTCATCCAGTGCCGATAGAGTCTCCTTCAACTGTTCGCCCCACCCGCCGTCGAGGTTGACGACCGTACGGACACCGGCGGCATCCATCTCCCCAAGATACTGCTTCACCTGTTCAGACGTGAGGCGGTCTTTGCCCCCGCCCAAATGATTGTGAACGTCGATTACCGGGTACGCGGGCTTGTTGACCACACTCTCTTTTGTCTTGAGCATCGACCGGGGCTGCCAGTCACCAAGCTTGAGTTCACGAATATCACCGGACTGCCCGGCAAATACCAAAGAACCAAAACCAATCGTCTCGATTAATACTAATCCCATAAATAAACGCATTTTCATGATATTTTCTCCTCATTATCTCATTTTTCGAATACGAACCTCGATAGCTTTTGAGTCTTTCAGCAAATTAACAAGCTTACTTGTGTCAGTTTGTCCGAAGTGATATGGGTACAGGATTTTGGGCTTAAAGGCCTTTGCCGCATTGGCCGCCATCTCCGGAGTCATAGTGTAAGGCAGGTTCATCGGCAAAAACGCAATATCGATTTCCTTTAGTCTTTTCATCTCCGGTACATTCTCTGTATCGCCCGCAACATACACCCTCTTATCACCCAGAGTAATCACATAGCCGTTGCCCTCACCCTTAGGATGAAAAGGCATCCCGTTGGAACGCTTATGAACAATATTGTACGCTGGTACGGCCTCGATTTTCAGTCCCTGAATATCCCGCTCATCACCGTTCTGCATGACAATACCACCGGTCACTCTTTCTGCACAGGCTTTAGTCAATACGATTTTCGTCTCTTCTTTTCGGATAATATTAATGGCCTTGGGATCAAGATGGTCGCCATGTTCGTGGGTTATTAAAATAAAATCAGCCTTGGCAAACCTGGTATAGTCAGCCTCTCTGCTAACAGGGTCCACATGAATGAACTTACCATTATAACTAAATATCAATGTTCCGTGCCCGATGAAAATAATCTTCAAATCACCTGCATCTGTATGGAAAATATCCTGTTCGAATCCCAGCTCTGTCACTGCTTGTTCCTGCTCCGCGCCCGAGACGCATGTACGAACCGAATAGAGAGATGTCCGAGCTGTGATAAAGAGTGTGCTTTTGTCCTTTCCGCCGAAACAGACATTGGCCGGCCCCTCAGGGACCTTAATCACCTCAATCTTCTCGCCGTTTTTATTATAAACAGACACTGCCCCCCTGGTCAGGTAAACATTTCCCTGATTATCTATGGTCATGCCATCGGAGCCTTCCGGTGCAAAAAGCTTCTTATTCGACAATGTTCCATCCTGATTGATAGTATATCTAAAGGTCTTGCCCCCGCCGTGGTCCGTAACGTAGAGAATCTTGCCGTCAGGAGTGCCTATCACTCCATTCGGCCTGACCATATCGTCAATAACCCTCTTGACTTCTTTACTCTCGGGCGTCAAATAATAGACATGTTCGCCATCCTGTTCCATATTATCTCTGGGCCCATAGCGCGGGTCGGTGAAATAAATCCCGCCTTTCGGGTCAATCCACAGGTCATTGAGACTGTTGAACTGTTTACCCAGATACTCCTCGGCCAGAGCTTCAACCTTACCTTGCGGATTAATGGACACTAATCTCCGCCCGCCTCCTTCACATGCCAGCAAATTACCGCTCTTATCAAAAAACAGGCCGTTGGCTCCGCCTGAGTTTTCGCGAAAAACCGACAGCTTGCCGTCCAGCGACCACTTGTGAATTCGATTATTTGGGATATCCGTGAAGAAGATATTCCCCGCAGCGTCCGATGCCGGCCCTTCGGTAAAACTAAAGCCACCTGCAAGTTTTATTACCTGTGTCCCGGGTGCCACAACACTTTGCTTTTCACCGCCGTAACCTGTTGCCGCTGTTAACAACAAAACCGCCATCAAACCATAATATTTTATCTTCATTTGAGTACCCTTTCCCTTATTAAATGCCCTTACCAAATTTGAATCAGATATACAGTATTTGATGAGATTGTTCTTTGATTTCCCGGCAAAACTTTCGACACATTATACCACTGTCTTACTCCTCCGGCTATAAAAAGTAAACCGCAGCAATTTATTTAATCCGATTTTTACTTGATATTTTACAATTTATGAGAAGCATAAACTCTCTTACTCGCATTGGTATAGATGTTCTCTTAAGGTCAATCCAAAGATTTGTGGGTTTTCAGAGCAGGATTGAAACGTGAAAAAAACCTGGACTTGTGTTAAATATGTAAAAACGCCGGCCCTTTTGACCGATATTAAGAAAATGCCGGTGACTGTTGCCAACGTGTTCAGGCGAAAGAGTGCTTATGAAAAAAGGTCCTAACAAACGGAATACAGACAATGAAGGGGATTAAATGGTAGTCATATCAATGCCTTTCCAGGAAGCAGGGATTATATCAGCGACAGCTATACCTTTGGGAATATCTGAGTTGGCTTTAGGAATTATCGTAGCGCTTATATTTGGTTGTATTCTCTTTATTGTGAAATGTGGCAAACAATGCTGTGACAATATTAAATGGATAATAGATATTTATAAAATGAATAAAGGTAAAGGGACAGGTGGCAAGGAATTGGTGTCAGTTGCTGAATCTTCTGCCGAAGAATTAAGTAAAGAAGAAATAGAAGAAATTAAAGAACAAATATCTATCTTATCGCAGCAGATCAAAGCAACATTAGCTGAGATTAAGCAAATAAGAAAAACCGAAGCTCTGAACGCTTTAGAAGATGATATCAGAGCAGCTTCAACAGAATACGCTATGAAATTTGTGCTTAAGAGGCCTGAATATGATAAAGCAATGAGAATTCTACAAGTCACGTTAGCAAAGATGCCGGAAGAAGCTGTTGAATATAATCAGAAAGTAATTGAATGGATTGCTAAAGCACAAAAGAAATTCGGGGAATATAGTCCGGAAAATTTTGGCCGGAAAGTCGAAGCTCTTAAAGCCGGACGCAGAACGGATCAGAACAAATAAGCGAGAGCAAATTAAAATCCTTGAGGATTTTTAATTCGTAGAAGTTTATTGACTCGGTATCGACAATTTCGGTGTAATTTCAAAAGTAGCACTGTCCAGGTCAATAGTAACCTTCGTTCCATCGGCGAACGTGGTCCGCTGTTTTCGATAGGACTCATCCAGAAACTCATGATTTGTCATTTCCGACAAGCCCGCTCGTTCATGCAATGCGGACATCGTACGCACGCGGACCAGTTCCTCTTCTCCGGGATTAAGCGAAAGGTAAGGAAGCCCCGCATTGGCCAGGCCATGTAGATATCCGAGGTCATTTTCAGGAATTCCCCATGCGCCTTTTCCCAGCGACCAGGGCAGAAGTAGTGCATCATGATAGACGAGGTTGAAAAGCGGCACGGGTATTCCCATCGCCGGGCCGCGTCCGGGATTCGGCACCAAAGCGTAAGGGCCGTGATGAACAAGGTCAAGATGCGGAACAGCCCAATCGGCAGGCTCTTCAGAGCTTACAACCCCTCCGTTCGCTCGGATGAAATTCAGGCATTCACCGCGATATTTCAGACAATCAATACGGCTGACAGGGTGCTCTGGATTGTAACATTCGTCAGGAGGCACAACGGCAAAAACATCAAGATAAGCCCCGCGCACTTTCACTCCATGACTGAGAAGGGACAGGTAATTCTTTTTAACGTGCCCCAACGCCAGCGATGAGCACAGTATAGATTGATTGCCGCCGTACCAGGTACTGCCATGAGGACGATTTCCTTTTCTATCGAGGATAGTATGGCGCTGGTCATAAGATTTTGCATCGAGATAATAGTCTCTGTATTGGTCGTGGATTGCAAAAACATAGTCTATCTGCTCACAGGTATCGGCAAGATTCTTCATGCCTTCCCAGCCGCCCGCATCGGGACTGGGAGGAATGATATCAGGATGCAGATTGTCATATCCCCGGAAACCCCATCCATCCAGATGAATATAGGCCTGCTTTATCCCTTTACCGGATAATTGGCGAAGCTGTTTGGCTCGCTCCTCGAAGCTGACCACTTGATGGTTCTTAGCGGGGTCATCTTTATGATAATAGCTGGATTCCGGCTGGATGTGATACAGAATGCTGGTGTGCACTACTGGAGAGCCGACCAGTTTCCCAACGAGAGGATTTCGGGCGATTTTCTCCTTCAAAGAAATAAAATGACCTGTCCGGCGAACATGCCGGCGGTATCGCTTGGCCAAATCAACATAGTTAGCGTTTTCAAAAAAACAGAGTCTGACACGTCGGGGATACGCCAGTTTCCCCAGAGAGTGAATCCATCGTAATTCTATTTTGGTTGGGCCTCCGGCTGGGTGTTCGAAACGACAGCCGCCGTCTTCCGGTGTTTCAAGCAAAACAAGCATTGCAGACTTGCTTTTTTGGTGACCCCACCACGGCATGTATAAGCCGCGCCCATAAGAGACAGTATCATACAGCCAGACCTTCTCAGCCCAATCCTTCGAAAGCAGCATGCCCTGCATAAAGGGAACCACTGTAAAATCAAAGCAATCGTCAGCCACGGCCTGAGGCCAGAAACATTCCAGAACTGTTGTGTTTTTCTCGGCGGCAATTAATTCACAAACAAGCTCTTCATCTTCTCCTTCGAGGCAGATAAAAAGCTGGATTTGTACATCTAACTTTCTATCTTGAGAGGCAAAGTCTTCCAAGCCAATTTTGACTCCGGTTTTGAAGCCCGTTTGGTATGACAAGATTTCTTTTTTACCTGCATCAGCAAGGCGAAGTGATAACCGCTCCCCTGAATTCTCGACGATAAGGTCACCGGAAAATGATGGTATCATCGACCATCTCCGGCTCCCGGCATAAACTGTCATTTGCAAATCAGAGGGATTTAGTTCTATTCGGTTTTTCAGCCCTTTAATAATCCATTTTTCTTCTTCCTGAACAACTTGAACTTTTGGAGCACCCCAACTGTCCTGCTGAGCCGCATATGTAGTCGAGCTTAATAGGAAAAACAGCATAGAAATACTGAATAATAGCCTGCTTAAAAAAGGGAGCGTTGTGTTCTGCTTTTTGCTTACCATAAAACCATATCTCCAATATTCCAAATCAGCTTTTTATAAAAAACACAATATCTTAACAGAAACGCATGTAAATCAATTACTCTTTATCTGAGCAATCGTCGTAATTGGTCAAGCAATTGCGTGCCCAGCCTGGAACGTGCCAATTCGCCGGAACCGCTAAGGCGAACCTTTCGGCTTTCCATACGGCCATCAGATAATTTGAATGCGACATCTACATAGGCCGCACCATTTTCATCTCGCCAAGCCTCCCCGATTGCAATAGCCAATTGGCTATCGGCCACATCGGCTGTTGCTCTTGCCAGTTGCTCAATCTGTTGGATGCCGGATGCACCGTCAGTCCGCTTATCACTTTGCACACCAAGCAGGCGACGCAGCTTCTCCATAGTCGGTGCAATATACGCCCCAACTAAAACCCGGTGTCCCCCGTCTGCCTCGCTCATTGCCGCGGCCAGACTGCCCCCGCTGCCTACTTCCGCCAGCGACAGTGTAGCGCTGCGTGCTTCGAGCATTTGAATCACACGCTCCTCCAGCGATGTCTCATCGTCCGCATAGGCATTATCACCAAGATGCTCCAGAATCTTCTGTTTCGACTCCTGTAGCCGTTCTCTATCCTGTGCTGTATCGTTGCCAAGCGAAAAGGTAAAGTCCACTCGACTGCCCTCGAACTGCGAAGAAACTATAATGTCGGATGCCAGCGGTACATGATCTTTTAACGTCTGGGCGATCTGGGACTGACCAAGACCCACAAACCGTAGTGTTATTGAACTCCCGGGCAGTCGTGTTCCAAAACGCTGCTTGAGATACGGCACAAGTTCATCGCTGACCATGGCCTGCAATTCACGAGGCGGGCCAGGCAGCGCTGCGATAACAGACTTTGTTGATTCGAAAACCAGCCCAAGGGCTGTTCCGTTGGAATTTTTTAGATATGTGCCCTGCGTTGGCACCTGGGTTTGCCGTCGCAGGTTCGCCCGAAGCTGAGAAGGTGATACACGGAAACGCTGCGCCATCTTCTGCAGCACATCCGGGTCTTCTTTTAATGTGATTGCCGTAAATTCACTGAGCGCCTCACGGGTGATGTCATTCTCGGTTGGACCGAGGCCGCCCGTAACAATAACCAGGGCCGCTTTGTCTGTTGCATAGCGAAGCGCCTCTTTGAGGTCGGCCTGTTTGTCATCGACACTCATCGAGCCGACACATTCCAGGCCTAACGGACGGAGGGTCCGTGTGAGAAAGTAGGTATGACCATCCGGATAGACGCCCGACAGCAGCTCCCCGCCGGTAACTATAATCATGTATTTCGTGGGCTGACCGGTTGAGGACTTAACGAACCGGCTAATCCAGTAACTCGTACGATCCAGATAGTACTCGGGGTAATGAGGCTCATAGTCGAGATATTTGAAATCCGGAATCTTCTTGGGAACTGCCGGTTCGATCTGGCTACCCTCATGCCATTCGTTAAAACTGGTGATACTGACGACTTGCGGACGGACAGCTATGGCGGCGGCAAATTCACGGTCGTAATAAGCGCCGTTCAGGCGGTCCCGGGTATTGACATTGTTCCACGGCCGAATACGCAGGTCAATGTATCCCGGCCCGACAGATGGAATAAACAGCTTGTTGTTTTGCCCTGCCCATTCTGCAAGCACAGGCCAGTTTTCGATAGTGGAGCCGTAAGTGAAACCGTCGGTTGCGAAATAGGTATAATAGCCGTCGAAGTTTCCTTCGGTCATAAAGGCCTGTTCGTTTTCTTTCACCCACAGGCCGATGACTACGGAATCGTATTTTGTGTTTCGTATAGTCTGGCCGCCATCAGGTGAAAGTATTGTCTTCCACTGTTTAGCCGGTGTGAGATAGGAGTCATAAACATAGAACATTGGACGCGGATTTTCTTTTCCATAGCGATAGAAAGCTGTGTGCGAGCCGTACTTATCGATAATATAGACAATTGCGTCACGAGTAGTCTTTGCATTCCGCCCTGGAAATGGCTCGATATGAAAACACACCTTGATATCATGATTCGCGGCAGCATCGAGCAGCCGCGGAACAGCCTTGTCCGTATATGAGTCTTTGCCCCACCAGGATGAGATGATTACACCCACCTGCGCCCGGCGAAGCATTTGCATGTGAGCATTCAGGTCATCACCACTGTTGGAGCTGTAACAGCCGAGTTTCGGATAGAAATCAGCGCCGATGTCATCTCCGCCCGGATAGTTTTTGGGTGCGCCCTTTTTTACAGATTGCTGATGGTTCCAGTGCTCGTAGTAATTGTCGGTCTGGGGATTTCCGTACCAGGGATAGTAAAAGGTATGAATATTATAGTTTGGCTGTGGTTCACCTGCCCAAATCCCGGCTTGTTGGGGGCCGAAACAAATGCTCAAGGCAATTGCAAGCGATATTGCCAGTCGAATCTTTGCTTGTTGCTCCATCACGCTTTAGCTCCTTGATTCGTTGTTGAAATTGCTGAATTCTGCTTTGGTTATTCTACACTATTTTATCGCTGTGTCCATGAGCAACCTCAGTCATGGAGTAATGTTTAAGTGAAACGGGGTTTACACGCTTGCCAGAGAATATAAATTAGCTTTTGCTAATATTTCAGTGGAAATTTTTATAAAATCGCAATAAATTCGGATGTTGAATCGTCTTTTTTTATAAGGACAAGGTCTGTATATATTAAAAAGACAGACAAGGACGAGCTCACATTGGTATTCTATTGCCGGAGGTGAGGTTTATTGTTAGCTTCTCACCAGAAAACAAAAGGAGTTTACCTTGAAGAAATTAAATTTGTCGAAGACCTTGCTGGCGCTCTGTGTAATTTTTATTTACTCAGACCATCTTGAAGCGCACAATTGGCCCGGCTTCAGAGGCGACGGGCAGGGCATCTCATCTGAGACGAACCTGCCCCTGAAATGGAGTGAGGATGAGGGCATAAAGTGGAAGACCCCCATACCCGGCGCCGGCCACTCTTCACCAATTATCTGGGAAAACCGCGTCTTTGTCACAACCGCCGTCGCAGATGATCCAAACGTACAAACATTTCGAGGCGGCATGTATCTCGGAGGCGACCGCAAAAAACCCGACGATTCGGAATATACATTTAATGTAATCTGCCTCGATGCCGAGAACGGAAACATCCTGTGGGACAAGGCCGTCACGAAGCAGCGACCAAGGACGCCACGCCATACGAAGAACACCTATGCCTCAGAAACACCTGTAACAGACGGCAAGTACGTCTTTGCCTCATTTGGTTCGGCGGGACTGTATTGCGTGGATTTTGGCGGCAGCCTGATATGGCAACGAGACCTCGGGCTTATGCCCAGGCGAGCCGGCTGGGGTACAAGCTCCTCACCGGTCGTATTCAAGAATGCTGTCATTGTCAATTGCGACAGTGACGAGGAATCCTATATTACAGCACTCGACAAAACCACCGGTGAACCTCTCTGGCGTACAGAGCGGAATGAAAAAGCATCCTGGTCAACTCCCT
The DNA here is from genome assembly GCA_014384025.1 of Planctomycetota bacterium. Lineage (GTDB taxonomy): Bacteria > Planctomycetota > Phycisphaerae > Sedimentisphaerales > Anaerobacaceae > NIOZ-UU13. Next base: position 13,103 of record JACNGQ010000369.1, read on the forward strand.
TTTTGTTTCAGTCCGGTAACCGCACAATCGTTGTCACCAACGCCATGCGGCGCATGCGGGGTTATAATGCCTCCACGGGAAAGCTCCTGTGGGAGTGCGAGGGTGGCTCGATGATAACAGTTCCATCTCCTGTCGCCACCCGGGGACTGGTGTTTATCTCATCCGGACATAACTTATTCAGGAAACAGCCAATCGTTGCTGTCCGCCCTGATGCCTCGGGCGATATCACCCCGGATAAAGGGCAATCTTCGAGTCAGGGGGTCGCTTGGATGCATCCCACGGGCGGCCCATACATAACATCGCCGATTGCTTTCGCAGACTATCTCTACATACCCCTGGATAAGGGTTCTTTGACCTGCTACGATGCCCTGACGGGCGAAAAAGTGTACGAAAAGCAAAAACTCGGCGACCGCAACACGATCACAGCTTCACCGATTGCGGGAGATGGCAGGATTTATATCCAGACTGAAGATGGTGAGTGTTACATCATCAAACCGGGCCCGGAATTCGAAATCCTCGCTGTAAACAAGCTCGATGAGGTCTTCTGTGCTTCACCGGCAGTATCAACAGGCAGGCTCTTTCTTCGTGGTCGTAAAAACCTCTATTGTATTGGAAAATAATGATTTTATGATAATGGTTTCCGGGCCATTGACAACCGGAGTGTATTAGAGTGTAATAAGCGAATCCGCGGCGATACTCTGTTGCCGTGAGTGCAACTCGGTGCGGGTTTCGAAGCAAGAATTGAAAGGAGATCACTATGAAAAAAACAAATCAATTGAGTGCGGTTATGGTCTGTATAATCCTGATGTGCGCAAGCTGCCTGTTCGCACAGGATTGGCCTCAATGGCGCGGGCTCAACCGGGATGGCAAGGCCGGCGGATTCAAGGCTCCCGGCCAATGGCCGAGCGAGCTGACGCAGAAGTGGAAAAAGACAGTAGGCTTGGGCGATGCGACCCCTGCCCTGGTGGGCAACAAACTCTATGTATTCACCCGGCAGGGCGATGAAGAGGTTACTTTATGCCTTAATGCAGACAGCAGCGATGAAATATGGATTGATAAATACACCGCTCAAGCCGTAACCGGAGCAGCTTCCCGTCATCCCGGGCCGAGAAGCTCGCCCACGGTGGCAAATGGAAAGGTCCTGACAATAGGCGTTGGCGGAGTATTGTCCTGCCTGGATGCCTCCAGTGGTAAAGTCCTCTGGCGTAAAGATCCCTTCCCCAAGAAAGTGCCCAGATTCTTCACGTCTATGTCTCCCATCGTCGTTGATGGAATGGCCATAGCTCAGCTTGGCGCTCAGGGCGGCGGTGCGATTATTGCATACGACCTGGCCACCGGAAACGAAAAGTGGCGATGGTCAGAAGAAGGCCCTGACTACGGCTCGCCCGTCATACTGACAGTAGCCGGAACAAAGCAGATCGTCACACCGACCGAAAAAAGCATCGTGGGAATTGATGTAGCAGATGGCAAACTCCTATGGCAAATTCCGTCCGTACCACCGGGGAGGGCTTATAACGCCGCCACCCCGATAGTGGATGGCCAAACTGTGATTTATGCCGCAAAGGGACGCGGAACAAAGGCAATAAAAATCGGAAAGCAGGGAGATGCCTTTATTACCAAAGAGCTTTGGAGCAATCCGGAACTTGGCACGCAGTACAATACACCCGTGCTTAAGGACGGTTTGCTCTTTGGTCTGTCCGACGGCGGCAATCTCTTCTGTATCAACGCCGAGAACGGCAAGACAGCCTGGACAGATGGAACACAGCACGACCGCGGCGGCTTCACCTCAATTGTCGATGCCGGCTCTTGTCTTATGGCACTGCCCAGCAGCTCCGAGCTGATTGTTTATAAACCGAGTAAAAATCAATACGAGGAGCTGGCCAAAATAAAAGTGGCTGATACACCGATTTATTCACACCCGGTAATTGCAGGTAACAGAATATTCATCAAGGACCAGGAGTCGGTTGCGTTATTAATGATTCAGTAAGCCTGATGGAAGAATTTTTCCAATAAAACGAGATAATTGAGTGTTCTAAGGTTTTTTCAGGCCGGCAAGCGAAAAGTATGGCAGATGTTGGACGATTCGCCCTCGTCTTACACACATAAATACCTCTAAATACTGCTTTTACGAAATTTCTATGCCCGCACCTTGGCCCTGGCAAACGTCAATTCGGTGGCAGATATCGGACTGCTCCACAGCTCAACCGCGGGCAAATCAAACATTGCTTATAGACAGTTTTTGAACCTTTGTGAGAAAAGTTACAATTATTGGCACTTTTTTAGTATAATTATGCACAGCGAAATAAAGTGGTTTAATGTCGATTCTTTATTTAACTGTAATATTTCACTTGTGCGGTTTTGAATATCTTTTGAAAGGAACAAAACCCCGATGGTGTTAACAGAAACAAGTATGTGCCAAAAAAATGTAGGGACAGCAACCGAGGTTTTTGCCGAATACAGAGATTTTATTCATATGGTGATCTATTCCCAGGTTAAGAATAAATCTCATGCAGATGATATATTCCAGAATTTCTTTCTTTCGCTTGTTTCTAAACCAATACCCCGGAATGTCAAAAATATCAAAAGCTATCTCTATAGAGCTATATGTAACGATATTGTAGATACTCAACGTCAGGTAGAAAGATATAATGCACAAATTCATAAATATCAAGAAAGATGTAATTTTTCAATCAACAAAACCGAGCCGGAAAACGCCTTAATTAAAGATGAGCAGATGAATAAGATGTTCGGTCTTATTAAAGGGCGATTAACGAGCAGTCAATCTCAGGCGATCGCTTTACGGTATGGGACTAACCATACTATAGAGGAAGTCGCTGAGAAAATGGGTGTAAAGTGTAAGTCTGTCAGCAGGTATATCTGCACAGGGCTCAGAAGAATGCGTCAATCTTTTAAGTGAGGCTATGATAGTGAACAATCGAAACCATAGTTCTATGTGTGAAGAGGCTAAGCTGTATTATTATGACTGTCTATGTGAAGAGAGCTGCGGGCTCATCCCGCAATCTACCAGTAACCACATAGAACGGTGTCGGCACTGCCAAAAGCAAATAAACCGGCTTAAAGTTGTGTTATCGCAAAAAGATTTCATCAAATCAGAGCAGAGACAAAACAGTTCCGCTGTTACTGCCATGCTGGAGCTTCACTTCGCATATATTGATAAGTATGTAACCTGCGATACAGTCAGGCCGTTTCTTCCCGGTATGTTAGACCCGGCTATAGAGATTAGAATACCAACACCAATAACGGCACATCTGGACAATTGCCAAAAGTGCACCGAAGATTTAGGGACGCTCCAAAGGCTGAATCTTAACAGCACGCAATTATACGGCTTAAGCCAGTTCTTTGCGAAAGGGTATTCCCCGGACACCGCGGAGTATTCCGAAATAGCTGCATCTGTGACGGCTATGGCCGAACGGGCGGATTCTGAGATTGTTACAATATATCACGTAGATGAATCCGGAAAAGCCCGCAAGGCCGGCGAATCAGAGGACCTTTATGCCGGTTTTCCAATCAGGGTAGAAGTAATAAAACAGAAAGTAGATGTTGAACAGCCCGCTCCAACCTTAAATTTTGCTGCCGCCTTGAGAGAAAAAGTCTCAGCAATGAATCTGAAACCTTTTCTAAAAGTCGGCGTTGTAGCAGTGGCGGTTATATTAATAGGCTTTGCGCTATTGCTCAATACGCCCTCCGCCAAAGCAGTTACTTTAGAGCAGATTTACAAAGCTGTTGACTCCGTAAAAAATGTCTATATCTCAAGTTTTAAAGTGGGCGGTAGCGAGCCGACACAAGAGGAATGGATATCACAGACGCTGAATATTTATATGACCAAAACTGCATCTGCAAAAGTGTCAGTCTTGTGGGATATTAAAAATACCCAAAAAAAGATTTTGCCATTTGAAACCGGCGTAATGGAAACAAACCAACTGCTTGAAGATGACCTTCTCGGTATCAAACATGAAATAAAAGGCTCTTTAGGTTTCATGCCATTTAATGATATATCCGAAATTCCTCTAGACTCTAAATTACACCCCATAAATGATGAAATCCTGGAAGTAGCCGAAGGAATTGAGATATACGAGTTGACATGGCCTAAGAGAAAAAAACTTAGCGGTTCCGCCGAATTCAAGATATGGCGGGTATTTGTAGATGCAAAGACGAGCTTGCCTCAAAAAGTCGAGTGGTATACAAAACTCGATGATGCTGAGCTTTTACTGGAAACAGTAATGGTAATTGAATATTTGGATGATAACCAAATGCAGAAAGCTGTTAAAGAAGCAGGATTTTAGTCATTGTTGTTTTGGATTGGCCGCCAGAGTGGATAACGATTATTGTAGCCGGTTTCGGTTTTTTCAACAAATAACTCTTCAGCTTGTCTGCGTTCGACATGTCCATCAACAAATCCGACGTTGACTTTTTTATTCGGATGGCGGCCGATTATAGCGTCCCATTTCTGGCTGGGCCATAAAGTTTTTTCTTTGTTAATCTCAAGGCCGGGCACGTAAGCAGCATCTGCGATAGAACTAACGAGAGACATAGGCGGAACATCCGAAACATGCCACCAGTTTATTATGCTGTAGCCGCTGTCAACTATCAGTAGAGTTTCTCCTTGTCTTTGTATATCACTTTTGCTCAAAGGCGTTCCGACAAATTCCGCACGGCTTTTTCTGCCGTTCGAGTTTTTACATATGGATTGGTTCACGCCGTAATTACTATGAAGGACATGTTCAATTTGAGGATCATTTATCCGTCTGGATGGGCACCAAAGCGGCGCTTTTTTGCCCTTGTTTTTTCTGGAATGGTCGGAAATATGATTAAACCACCACCATCCAATTCTATCGTACAAGGGATTCCCGGGTTCGCCGCCGGGAGGTAGTTCTTGAGGAGTGTCATCAAAAGCATGTGGGAAAGTTCCGTTGTCGTCTTCATACATAGTCAAACTTAAGACCAGTTGTTTAATTTGTGAGCTGCACAGAAGGGTTTCAGCTTGCAGTCTTGAGATTCGTAACGAAGGTAATAATATGGCTATCATCAAGGCAATTACTGCAACAACAACAAGCAGTTCGATAAGTGTAAAGCCCTCGCGTTTCATAACCTTTCATTATACGGCAGCTCTTGAGAATAGTCAACATGAATGGACAATAAAAAAGCAGATGGAGATATACTCCATCTGCTTGATTTGCTGCAATCTTAACATCAGTTAATCACATGCCCGCATATAATAGTAACTCCAACTGCCCGTGTCGCAGCTCCATGGGTCATAAGGGTCGTTGAAACAGGGTTTACTTGCGCTTCTGATCTTAGAAGAAGTGCTGCAGCTTCCGCTCGGGGCCGATTCGCATCCCCAGCGTTCAAACCATACCTGGTAGCTGCCGCCGCACACTCCGCCGTATTCGTCGCAAAACGAAACATCGTATTCCTGCAATAGGTCTGTGCACGAATAGCCTGTGCCGCCGATGATATTTTGAAGCTGGTTATCGGCAATTTCAACAAAGCTGTCTTGTATTTTGATAGGCTGGTCTGAAACCAAAAGAGCAATCCCCTCAGTCCAGTCCATATCAAAAAAGGCGACGTCCGTACGATAGAAGAATTTATTGTTTGTTAAATCTATACTGCTGACATACCTTTCGTCAATGTCCCCAAGTACGATGAAATGATTCTTCTCCGGAATATGAAGGATTACCTCACAGCCGTCCAGCTTTTGAAGCGCTTTGATATCGAGCTGAACAGCTCGGCAATAAAGACCCAGACGCTGTACGAATTCCTTCATCGCATCAAGGCTTGTGGTCTTATCCGGCCCGCTTACTAATTGTGCGAGCTGCTGGTCGGTAACATCCTTACCTGACCGCGAAACTGCATATTTTAATGCCGCCGTTGCGCAGTTTTGTAACTGTGTGCCTTCGGATGCTGCGAAAGATAATCTTTCAAGCAAGAGCTTGTCCGTATCGACAGTGTGTGAGTAGTTGTACATTGCAGGTTTATCGGTAAGATAGGAACGATACTCTATCAATGCGTTGGCCTCGTATTCGATGTTAAAACTCCCCGGTGCCGGAGTTTCACCACTAATAGTAGTAAGTACCCAGACGTCGTAAGCCAATAGCTGTTTGTTCCAGGCATCGTATTGCTCTATCGAAATATTAGCTGGAACCCATTGACCTGAGACTAATTGGTAGCTGCCGTATTGTGAGGAAGTGACAGTATTACTGCCGTTCATCGAAGCTGAAATAACTGCATAATCTTTTTCCGGGTCCATTACAAAGACCATTTCTGAGCCGTCCGGATTGTTAATTGTCATACGTATCTGGGTTTGGTTATCGATATCTTTCTCTTCTGCCGATGTTTCGGCCGCCGAAAGGTTCTCGTATGTGCAATAGCCATGTCCCCAGGGAATGACCCCGGCGGTTAAAGGCCCTTGAATGGAATGTTTGATTGAACCCATAGTATCAGTGAATTCTTGATTGGCGGGTAAACAATACATTGTGTATTGTTGGCCGTTCCATGCAAATATACGTCGGGTGTTCCAGTCTAAATCAAACTGATCGGTCATGAAATTGCCTGCTAAGCATGCCTCAGGCGTTACTGAGTCTGTTCGTGAGCTTACGTTGATTTCCCAGTAGAACCTGTCCCCGTCAAATCTTACTTCCACATTCGAATTCATTGTGTATTTGTTGGACAGCCTGTAACGGACATTGAATGGAATGGCATCAAGCATCATTGTCTGTAATCCCTGGGTTAATTCCCGTTTGTTTGGATTGCTTTGATAACCTTTAATTTGTTCGGTGATTTGAAGGTTAATCTCAGCTATGCCACTTGTTTTCGGTGCCCGGTATTCTTCATGTTTGGCCTCGATTGTACCTGCAGATATCCAGGTATCTCTTGGCTGGCTTGTTAGCTTTTCGAGGATTTGCAAAATCTCACCTCTGTCCAGCGGCCTGTCTGCAAAAGAAATACAGCTGATAGTTAGTGGCAACAAAATTGCGGTTAAGAAATGTTTCGTGTTCATCATTACCTCCTTCACTTACTAAAGTTTCGACTAATACAAATGGTGACTTAACAACCAAAGTGTTTTAGGCCAGCCTGTGCTGCCTTTTCGTAAATGAAGGCGGTTCTGATGCTTGAAATGTTGATTGTTTTTTTGATTATTTCTAAAAATAATTACTCAGGAGGTAATATTTGGAGCAAAAATTGCGCATGCAGCTTTGAAATACACATTTCCTGCTCCTGAGAAAAGGATGCAATTTATGGGACGTGAAGACCGGTGGCAAGAAGAATGTTACCTCAGGTCTTTGTACCATGCAGATATCATTGCGACCCAGATCGATATCGGGTGCGAAAGAACGCTTATTTCTTCGATTATTTAGTGCCCTTTTCTATAGAGCAAGCCACCCGGAAACCTATAAAGTCCATTTCCGGCAGCCACCATATGCTCTTGGGTATCTGTGGGTCGCCGGAACGCCACCATTCCTGCTCGAAGGTTCTGGCCGCACAACGCAGTTCTTCTGCAGAGCAGCTATAGTCTCCCCCACGAGCTACATGTAACTCGCCGGTCTTAGGGCCCTTAGGATTGACAGAAGGGCTCTTTTTGGCAGCTTCTTGATAAGCGGTGGGACTGTAGAAATCGTGAACCCACTCCCGAACATTGCCTGACATATCATACAGACCCCAGGCATTGGGTTTTTTCTTACCCACCGGATTGGTTTCACTGTCCGCGGTATCCTCGAACCACCCAAAATCCGCAAGCTTTTTTGGATCATCCCCAAAGCTAAATACGGTGCTGCTGCCCGCACGACAGGCATATTCCCATTCGGCTTCTGTTGGTAAATGATAGTTTTTCCCGGTTTTTTTCGAAAGCCACCTGCAAAATGTCATGGCGTTGTGCCAGGTTATCCCGATGGCCGGGTGTGTGTCTTCGTACCCCATCGTCATATCCCCATAAACAGGGGTAGGGCCGGTTATCACGTCAACATCGTCCTTGCCCTTTTGTTCCTTGTCCTTTTTAGCTTCCTCGACCGCAATGAAGTCTCTCTTCGCACTGACTGTTTCTCGATAAAAGGCCATAAAAAGTTTAATGGTGGCCTCTTTTGGGCAAAGGTAGAAGGAATCGAGCCGTACCTTGTGCTGAGGCCCCTCATGGTCCTGACGACCGGCCTCATCGACCGGGCTGCCCATCAGAAAACTGCCCCCGGGAATGAGAACCATTTCAAAAGAAATCTTTTCGCCGTCTTTTGCAGTAACAATCTCCGTGTACTTCTTCGGAAGCTTTTTTTGCGCCGCTGTAGTGTCCTCAGGCATCGTAACGGCGAAATAGACCACCAAAGCAATAACACCTACCAATATACGACTTAACCTCATATTATTTCTCCTCATAACTATACTATTTACTAAAAAAGTGTATCCAGCCGTCTGTAGATAAGACGTTTTTCACGACTTTTTATGATACACAAAAGCAATATTTATTTATTTATTTTCTGCGGTGAGTACCTTCCACCTCAAATCATTTTTGTAAAACCTGGTATCGGCACGGGATAGCTGCCATCGGCACCCGCCTTAGCCGGCGGTTCCATACCATCGTGGCAATCTTCAGCCCTTGGCGGGTAATAGAAATCAGATTTATTAATTTCCTCCCAGGTAACCTCCTTGCCGGTATAACAGGATATCTGTCCCATCACGCCGACCATTGTGCTGCGAGTCATGTAATCGCCGTTATTGACAGGATTACCTGAGCGAATCGCCTTAAATAGTACATCGTGCTCTATCTGATAGGGATCGCACCTTTCCTTCCAGCGCCAGTCTGTTTCACCCCAGATTCGGCACCCTGTAATAGAGGCCTTGCCTTTACTGCCGAGCACAACGCTGGAAGAATCGTTATAACATCCATTTGTCGTCCGGCAGAATGCATATATACGCACCCCGTTTTCGTATTCGTAAATCACCGAATGGTGATCGAACACGTCGCCATAGATAGGCTCAATCATTGAAGAGCGCCCGCCAAGACCGTGGCATTTCACGGGGACCTCATTGTGCATTACCCAGCTTGAACGGTCAAGGTTATGCACAAGCGACTGGGGTACATCATCCCCGGAGAGCCAGCGGAAATGGTATTGAGTGCTGCATTGCCACTGAAGCTCCGAAAGCCCCGCTTGGCGCTCTATGATTACGTATGGAGCCCGCAGGAAGTTCTCTTCAATGGAAATGACATCACCAATTGCGCCGTCATGGATACGTTTTATGGTTTCAGCGTACCCTGTGTGATACCGGCTGTGCAAGCCGGAAACCAGGCACAATCCCTCCCGTTTTGCCCGTTGGGCCGCTCGCTGCAAGAGCTTAATCCCCACAGGGTCTATGCCGTGAGGCTTCTCCACAAAAACATGCTTTCCGGCCCTAATCGCCGTCATGGCATGAAGCGGGTGGAACTTGGCCGCATTAGCAATTACAACCACATCCGATGACTCAATCACGTGCTTATAACCGTCGAAACCGGCAAAACAGTGATCGTCATCGGCGATAACCTGATTGCCCTTCTGTTCTTTCAAAATCCTGCGTTTCTCTTTGACCCGGTCCATGAAGATATCACACATCGCAACCAATCTCGCGCCTGAGTCCGCGGTGAGCGCCTGAGCGGCCGCTCCGGTATTTCGCCCGCCGCAACCAATCATACCCACACGAAGAATATCGCTGCCCCCGGCATATACGCTGTTACTAATGCCCAGTGTCCCCGTTACGGCAGCAGAAGCTGCAACTGTCGAAGCTTTCAAAAACTCCCGCCTCGTCGTTCCGGCATCTTTGCCTGGTTCGTTCGCATGTGCCATAGTATCTCCTTCGTCGAAGCACAATTAGCCCCGAGCTAATCATTAGTGCATTTCGCGCAATCTAATTCTGTTCTCGATTTTTATTCACCTTACTTACAAATTGCCATATTTCAGGATAAAATTACTCGATCCGGTGCCTAACTTTAGTCACTTTGAACTTTAGGCACTTTTAATTTCACTTTAGTATTCCCTGTCCTTGAGGATACCCGGCTGCGGAAGGGGATATTTGCCGTCGGCGTTAAGCCGTACCGGCCCAACCGAATCCATTTCCATCTTGTCAACATCGGGAGCAAACTCGTGCTTGCAGTTGAGCATATCGTCGAAAGTAACGACTTGGCCGGTATGAGCCGCCATACGACCCATAGAGGTAACCATACTTCCCAAAGCACCGCGTTTGGCCTCGTTATAAGGCTCATCGTTACGAATAGCTTCAATAAGGTCGTCCCATTCGAGTTGATAAGGACTCGGCTCGGGTTGTGGAACTCGCCATATCAGATTATCTAAGTTCATATTGTGGCCTTTGTAGGTCCGTACCTTACCCGGATGGTGGCTGTTCGTCGAGATGACGGCTGAGCCTGTGGTACCGAGGGCATAACTGGAGAAAGCACCTTTACAACCATCCATGGCCCGGCCGTAATAAAACAGCTTCGTGCCGTCAGGATAGGTATATTCAACCGAGTAAGTATCGAGGTTCTGGTCAAGGGTATTGCCTCGGTAATGGCGTCCGCCGCTGGCCTGGGCCTCGACCGGCCAGGCGCCTTTCATCATTGAACACTCGTCGATTTGGTGAATGTAGAAGTCGCTGTACATACCGCCGCTGGCCCAAAGGAAGGCGTGGAAACGCGATATCTGGTAAAGCGCCTCGCTCATTCCATCGGGTTTTGGTCCGGCTGTGCATGCACGTCCGGCCATTCGGTAGGCGTGCATAGCGATGATATTGCCGATTTCACCGTCATCAATGCGCCGCTTCAGCTCCTGTCGGCCCCTGCAATGGCGAATCATAAGACCAACACCTACTTTTAATTTTCTCCGCTCCGATTCTTCGGCAAGTTTCAGCATCCTCCGGGTAGTCGGACCGTCAACTGTAACAGGCTTTTCCATGAATACGTTAAGGCCCTTCCGGATGGCATACGCAAAATGCACCCAGCGGAACGCCGGTGGCGTCGCAAAGATTGCCACATCGCCTGCATTAATGCAATCCATCGCCTTTTGGTAACCGTCGAAGCCAAGAAATTGGCGCTCCTTCGGCACATCCACCTGATTGGCGTGGTTTTTCTGAAGATTCTTGTAGCTGTTGTCAAGCTTGCGCTGAAAGACATCTGCCATTGCAACCAGCCTGATACGGCCATTCTTAACAGATAGAGCATTCGATGCCGCACCGGTCCCACGGCCGCCGCAGCCAATCAAGACTATATTGATTGTGTCGCTGCCGGCCGCATAGATCTTTGGAACGATTCCCGCCGCCAAAGCCGAAGCCGCCGCAATCTTCCCGCTGGTCTTCAAAAACTCTCGACGTGATGTGTTTGTTTCAACATTTTCACTCATAATGGGTCTTCTCCTACTGATTGGTGTGTACTTAATAAATGCTAAATTTATTCCGGGAGTTAGCACCTGCTCCTGGCCCAAACGTAGTTTGAACTCAATTGTCCCAACAATTATAGCCATACCTCCCCACTTGTCAAGTGTTTTTCCACGTCAAAGTACGCTTTAACGCCTTAATCTGACTCATCAATCTCGACTCGGTCATCCCGACCGGAGTGGAGGGATCTGGCATACGAAATTAATCACTCATACATTTATTAAAAGGGAAGCCAACAAAAATCCCTCTAAATTCCAATTCGGTTTTCATTGTTTCTACTTAGCAAATTTACCCGCAGGCCCTCCGGCGGTAAACAGAACTGCAAAGCGTGTTACTAAAGCACCGAGTAAGACATAGCCCAAAATCACCTGTACCATCAATAGAACCTGTCCCTGCCAGCTATCCGGATTAGCCGCAATATCTCCAAATCCCAATGTTGTCATTGTTACAACTGAAAAATACAACACATGGACAAATCCCCGAATATCACCGACTTGGCCATTAACCAAAACACAATTCGGCCACAATCGATAAGCTATGGCAAAAGTCACTGCCAATCCAAAGAACCATTCTATAATGCGCCATGTCCTAAGCCCATAATCACTCATCGACCAGAACAATCTAACCGGAGATGTTAGTAAAAGACGACCTATAACACAACAAGCTCCAAGTATTAATTCTCTCTTTGTTACAAACCTCCTAAAAAATATATGGGCCTCATTCCCCCAATACCAATCCTCCCAGTTCATTCGCCTGATATTGTATTCTAAAAGCTGTTTTGTCGATGAATATATCCGCATACTATCTAGTCCTACAGCTTCAAACTTTGTGTTATGATCGACTTTACATGCTTCATTTAATAAAGTTTCACCATTAACAATAGCTCCTGAAAAATCAGCCCCTTGGAGATTGGAATCTTGAAAACTTGCACCTTCCAAATGAGCTTCACTAAAGTCAGCTTCTTCTAGGTGAGCATATTCAAGGTATGCCCCTTCCAGATGGGCTCTCCGAAGGCTGGCTCCTTCCAGATGGGTCTCTGTAAGGTCGGTTTCTTCCAGAGGGGCTTCACTAAGGTTGGCTCCTTCTAGATGACTTCCATTTAAGTCGACTCCTCTCAGATATGATTCACTAAGATCAACTCCTTCCAGATGTGCTTCACCAAGTATGGTATTTTTCAGATAAGCTCCCAGAAGGTCAACACCTTCCATATGGGCTCCCCTAAGGTTAGCAGCTTCCAGATTGGCACTCTCAAGTTCCGCTTGCTGTAACCAGATTTCTGTATCTTCATTTTCATAACGCCATTGATTCCATTTTTTAATCCCTTCAGAGCTTTCTGCTATGCACTTTTTTAGAAACTTAAGCTGCTCTTGGTCACAATGGGGATTTTTAGGATCATAATCGTGCGTTTGAATTTTATTATCAAGGGGCATAGGTTCTCTCCTTAACTTACTATATATCAGGCTCGCCGCTCTTATTTTAGCAGGTTAACAATGCACTGCCAACTTTATCTTCGTTTTTACTGAGCTACTACGGTTAAAAGCAGTCCATTGATAAAGCCACTAACAAGGGAGGCCCTAAATTAACTTGCTGATAATGTGAATAGGTTGCCCGGACATGTTAACCGCATTTCTACCTTCGGTTCGCACTAATTTTTATCACTTCGTGCCTGCGTGATTGTTTGATGCTCATGCTGGCCTCTGGTAGAAATGCTTTATAACTCGTTACTATGAGCGAAGCACACCAACCTCAAAACTAACACCAAAAAATTGAGCAATTTTCGGTCAAAAACGCTCACAGTTAAAAACAAAAATCTAAAATTTCAAAATTTTATATCTCCTTTCCATATAACGTCTTACGAGCAACGAACCACGGCATATCTTAATCATCCTCGCTACTTCGAGAAGCGCCCGACAAAGCCGCCGCCGTTTATCATCTCAATCGTAAGCATGTCACCTTGTCGTACGGTCCTGTCTTCGGTAACCACCGCGGCGGCATCGTCCTTGTTGTCGAAAACTATCGCCGCTTTGTATTGACCGCCGCCAAGAAACGAAAGCGGCACCCGAATAGTCCTGGCCTGCGGGCCGCACATTACCGCCAGGAACCATATATCACCCGTACGTCTGGCAAAAATAGCCAACTCGCCGATTTTGGATTCCGGCAGAACGATGGTTTCGTCCCACACGGCCGGAATGCTTTTAATAACGTCCACCGCCGGATTGTCAAGAACAGCCTTAGGATGTGCCGCGACCGTCAAAAGCGGGCTGGCAAAAATGGCCAGACTGGCAATTTGATGCGCCCAGGTTGAGTCTTGCCGGCGCTCGCCGAAGTGCATCGTCGTATAGTCTGCATGACCGGCCAGAAAACGGGCAAAAGGCAGGATAGTTTCGTGGCGGGCGCGTTCGCGAAGCGAACTGCTTTCCATTCCGCGGACAGCCTCGCGAACTATTTCATTCGGCCAGGTGCGGGCCCGCCCGGTTGGCTTGTTGGCGCCGTGAAAGTTGACTACCATCTTATATTCCGCGGACTTTTCGAGAAGCGCCTCGTAATGGTCGACAACTTCCTTGGCTTCATGGTCGAGGAAGTCTATCTTGGTACCGGCTACTCCCAAACTGTGCAGTCTCGAGAAAAATTCCTCACGCTCCTGGGCTGTGCCCAGCCGGTTGCTGTGCCTCCAGAACAAAAGACCCGCTCCCTGCTGTTTGGAATACTCCGCTATCTCTTTTATCTGCTCGTCGCTCCATCTGCTCCAGAAGCCCTCAAGGATGTGATATTCGTAGCCCAACTGACCGGCCATTCGGGAAAATTCCTTCATACCCTCAAACGAGCGGTCTCCACCGTCAAGATAACGCCAAACCGCCCGCCCGGGCTTTACCCAGTCTGTCTTAATACCGTCGGGAAAATACTTCAGATCAGGCCCCGGACATAGGTTGGGCACAATAGTGCTGTTGACTAATGTATTCAAGTCGCGCCCTGCCATCACGACCCGCCAGGGGGTTGTAATCGTACCGCTGACCGCTGCCGGCTTGCCCAGACGTTTGGCTTCCTCACGTCCGTACCGCAGCTCATAAGGATAATTCAGCGGTTGTCGATGACCCAGACCCGTTACCAAACCTCGGCGACCGTCGGCCTCCAGAGCCATGCCACTGTAATTGACTAAGTTGGCCTCCGTAATAGAGCCGTAACCGGCGCCGTCCGGCAGTTCGAAGGTCACCGGTGGACCCATCCATTGCCCGGGCCGAACATCGGAAATATCGCTCTTTTTATATGCGGCCTCATAATGATCCCCAAGGTCGTGATACCACACAGTAGAGCCTTCGAGAATTACAAAGGCAGTGTACTCATCCGGAATGCGGGAAGCATTCTCATCACCCGGAATTATATGGCGGAATGTCGCGCCGTCGTTGAAGACGCGGATTTCCAGAATATAGTCGATAAACGATAAATCATTCTGCAGCGATATCCTTGCGCCGTTGCAGCGATTTACCGCCGTGCTCTTTGCTCCGTGCCAGGGATAGGTCTCGTTTATCTCATAGCGTTCCACGTCACCCAATACAACTCCCGTAGAAAGGTCATAACCGTCCAGATTCATTAAAATCGTCGATGGCCCGAGCACAGTTACATCACCCATTGTCACCGTTAACGTCAAACGCTCGGCATTGCCTAAAACTGTCAACTTTACTTTCCCATCAGGCCCGGCCACCTCAACCTGCTCCATCCGTACCCTTTGTGAACGTCTCGAACTTGACCTTTGCCCAAACGCCGGATTTAATTCTGCTAAGCAAAATGCTGCTACCAGAACGACAACAATTATCAAAATACCTTCTCTGTTTTTTCTTTTCTGCATAGTGTTGTCTCCTGTTATGTTCGTTTTCATCTCCGTTCATACCTTGCCGTCCCCCATTTGCAACAAATATGAACGGCTCATTATTTAGCGGCAGCCCTCACTCATCGCACGTTATGGGCCTGTATTACATAATACACCCTGCCGGCAAGATTCATATACAGAGACGGCCCGTATTGGGATTATAGTACTCTAAACGGTAGCAGTAAAGAGTGACTTTCCTGAAGAGTTCACCGTTTAAACAGCCTATGAGAGACTCTATGAATAGGCCTAACTGTCTTTTCGTTGCACTTATCAGGATTATAGAACAACTATACAGCAAATACAAAGAAATTTCTCATGCCGAAGTAGAGTAAAAGTGCTTTTTTGGCCGTTTTACCTTGCTTTTCGTTTAAAAATATGTTATAATACGCACATATTAGCCAGATGGCTAACGCAAACTGCCAGCAGGCGAAGTTACAGGCCAGAAAGCCAAGTCAAATTAACCAATAGTCTTTTAGTCTGATGTCTATTATTAATTATCATCTATACGCTGTACTCAATACACAATACGCTTCACGAGATACAAAAATTCAATCTACGAATTCTTACGTACGAATTTATCAGCTTTTTATGCAAAACAAACCCAATTTGAAAAACACTAAAATTGGCATAAGCTCTTTTGTGACAAGTAAATACGAGATTTTATCCGGCTGGCGGGGCAAAAAAACAAAGCCAATTCAAAGCCAATTCAAACCCAATTTAAGCCAAAACAAAGCCAATTTAAGCCAATTTCAAAGCCAAACAAACCCAATTGTTCAAGGTTCCCATAATAAAGCGATTTTCCTTGACGGGAAGGTATATAATTTGGTATAGATAGTTTATTCGGTGTGTGGCCGGAGAGATATTCCATATTAGTTTTCAGTTAGAAATCAGGAGGAACAAAATGACACGCCTAACCATAATTTGCATCGGTTTTATTATCGTTAGTTTGATGTTAACTGGGCAAAGCTATGCCGAAGTTAATTCCGAAAACATTCTTGGGATATGGCTCCTTGACGAAGGAAACGGTGATATTACTGAGGATTCCTCAGGCAATGGTAATGATGGCACGCTCGGAGGCGGACCTACATGGATTGATGGTGTGTATGGCAAGGCCCTGGATTTCTCTGGGTCATCGAGTTACGTTGATTGCGGCAATGCTGAAACGCTGAATGTCGACGTTTTCTCCGTATCATTTTGGTGCAATATCCCAAGCACTCAAAGTTGGAACCATATAGTCTCAAGGGGTGAGCATCATGGCGGTGGCAATCCCGGCGCAGTAAATTGGGGTGTTATGATGTACGCCGACCAAGAGACCATCCTTTATGAATTGTACAATGACACCGTTAAGCCGAGTATCAGCGCCGATACAACTACCGGCCAATGGCATCACGTCGTTGCCACCTTTGGCGGAGCTGAGATGCAGCTCTACCATGACGGCGAATTAGCTGGAACCTCACCGGCCACAGGTGTTTTGCTTGATGAGAATTTGCCGTTTATAATTGGCGCTCAATCTCGCGCTGGCGGTCCATCTGACTACTTTAGTGGAAGCATTGACGAGGTGGGATATTTTAATATCGTTCTTACGCCGGAAGATATTGAAATGATAATGAACAATGGTCTTGCGGGAATCGCTGGTGGCCAGCCGCTCGCCCAGCGTCCGAATCCCGAAGATGGCGCTATACACGCCGATACGTGGGTGAGCCTTTCGTGGCGACCGGGTGATTTTGCTCTCTCGCACGATGTGTACATCGGCGATAATTTTGACGCTGTCAACGAAGGCGCTGAAGGCACGTTTATCGGTAATCAAGCCGCAAATTTTATTGTTGTAGGCTTTCCAGGATTTGCATATCCGGATGGCCTTGTGCCGGGAACAACTTATTATTGGCGCATAGACGAGATTAACGACGCCGATCCGAACAGTCCCTGGAAGGGTGATGTCTGGAGTTTCAGTATTCCCCCTAAGACTGCATACTCCCCCGACCCGGCTGATAACGCAGAGTCTGTAGATGTAGATGTTAAACTCAGATGGACGGGAGGTTTCGGTTCTAAAATGCACTATGTATATTTTGGTGACAATTTTGACGATGTCAGCAATGCCACTGGCGGTCTTCCTCAGGGTTCGACGGTTTACACCCCCGGCCCCCTTAAAATGGCCAGGACTTACTACTGGCGGGTTGATGAGTTTGATATTCTCGCCACGCATAAAGGTGATGTCTGGAGCTTTGTTACTGAAGGCGCCGTTGAGAGTCTGAATCCGGCCAATGGCGCCGTGGGCGTAACACAAACACCGATTCTAACATGGACACCGGGAGTCTATGGTTCTTCGCATGAGATTTACTTCGGCACTGACGCCGACGCCGTCAAAAACGCCGATACGAGTTCTCCCGAATATAAAGGCAGCGGTAACCTTGGCTCTGAGAGCTACGACCCCGGACAGCTTGAATGGAATACTATCTACTATTGGCGTATTGATGAGGCCGATAGCACAAATCCCAACAGCCCGTGGACAGGCCCGCTCTGGAGCTTTGCCACAGCCGACTTCCTTATCATTGACGATTTTGAGAGTTACAATGACCTTGATGAAAGTGAACCGGCCAGCAACAGGATATATCTGACCTGGTTGGACGGATTTGATAACCCGGCAATCAACGGTTCTATCGTTGGTCATACCGATCCTCCTTTTGCCGAGCAGACTATCATTCATGGTGGCAGTCAGTCGATGCCGATGTCCTACGATAATGGTGTTGGCAAATCAGAGGCGACTTTGACACTGACTTCCAATCGTGACTGGACAGTGAACGGTCTCGACACGCTGACGATTTGGTTCCGAGGCGAAGGGACTAACGCCGCTGAGAATTTGTATGTCGCCCTCAACGGCAGCGCAGTGGTCAATCATAATAATCCTAATGCCGCGCTAAAATCTGCCTGGACACGATGGGATATCAAGCTCCAGGCCTTTGCCGACCAGGGTGTAGACCTTACCAATGTCAATACGATTACACTTGGCCTTGGTAACAGGGCTAATCCAACTGCCGGCGGTGCAGGTATGATGTACTTCGACGATATTCGTCTATATGCACCGGCGCCTTAAGCCGGAACCGACAGTTAAGATTGATTAGTTGACATTGCTGACTTAGTATAAATTATGTTAGTGAAACTTGTGCCTGCATAAGCAGGTAGGTATTGATTTTTATTTTCTGACCTGTGGAAACTTTGGAGTTTCTTGGTAGAGGAGAAATTATCATGTAAGGCACAGAGTTAGCCGTAAAGGCAACTGTGTACTTCGCGAACGGAGATGTTAACATTTCAACGATAAATTCATATCCCGCTTCCGTGGGAATGAGTGTTTTGGTGTGGCCAAAACACGGTTATTTTAACTTTTTTTGGAGGACAAATTATGTGCAGGAAATTGACTTATATGGTTTCTCTTGTTCTGGTTCTGGGGCTGGTCGGCCTCGCCAGCGGCACTGAAGGCCTAAGGGGTGAGTATTATCACGGCAGTGCAGGCAATCCCTGGCGGGATTTGATTATGGTGCGTATAGATCCTACGATAGATTTTAGCTGGGGTGATGGTTCACCGGATCCGTCGATAAATGTGGATGGTTTCACAGTACGATGGACGGGCATGATTGAAGTGCCGGCTTCCGCAATCTACACCTTCCACACTCAGACAGACGATGGGATTCGGTTGTACGTTAATGGCCAACGGATTATTAACAATTGGACCGATCATGGGGGTACCCATGACAGCGGCGATATTTCCCTGAAAGCCGGGCAGAAATATGAGATTATCATGGAGTGGTATGAGAACGGCGGCGGAGCTATATGTGAGCTTTCATGGGAGAGTTCGACTATAGCCCGGGAAGCCATCCCAAGCCAGTATCTGTCTGTGGAAAGGCCGTTCCCACGTAGACCTGATCCGGCTGATGGCGCCATGCTTCGGGATTCTTGGGTGAGCTTTACCTGGGTATCGGGAGATTATGCAGTTTCACACGATGTGTACCTGGGTGAGAATTATGCTGCCGTGGCTGTCGGCACTAAAGATACGTTCCATGGTAACCAGACAGACAACATTGTTACCATTGGCTTTCCCGGATTTCCTTACCCGGACGGCCTTGTACCGGGTATGACTTACTACTGGAAAATAGTTGAGATCGATGAATCGGATCCGGAGAGTCCATGGGAAGGTCCTGTCTGGAGCTTTTCAATTGCCCCCAAGAGCGCCTTTAGTCCATACCCTGTTGACGGCAGCGAATCTGTGGACCCGAATATCGCCCTTCGCTGGGAGCCCGGTTATGGTGCAATATTGCATTATGTGTACTTCGGTGACGATTATGATGTTGTCAGTAATGCCGCCGGTGCTATGCCATCGGGACCTCCAACCTATAGTCCCGGCACGCTTGATTTAGAAAAGGTTTACTACTGGCGGATTGACGCATTCCACGGTGCCGAAACAATTAAAGGTGATATCTGGAGCTTTTCGACTCCGGGCGCCGTCGGAAGCCCGATGCCGTCTAACGGTGCTGTTGATGTAACACAGGTACAGATCCTCTCATGGGAGGCAAGTGACAGTGCCGCTTCGCATCAGGTCTATTTCGGTACGGATAAAGATGCAGTGCAAAGTGCTGATACAGGTTCGCCCGAATACAAAGGCAGCAAAACCATTGGCTCTGAGAGCTTTGACCCTGGTAAACTTGAGTGGGATTTGAGCTACTACTGGCGTGTTGATGAGGTCAAGGCCGACGGTACATCACAGAAGGGAATGGTTTGGACCTTTACGACGGCGAATTTCCTTATAGTGGATGATTTTGAGAGCTACAATGACCTGGACCCTGCCGACCCGGCCAGCAACAGGATATTTAATGTCTGGTTGGATGGATTTGGCGACCAGACAAACGGCTCTCTCGTTGGTTACGATAATGCTCCTTTTGCCGAGCAGACTCTCGTTCACAGTGGTTCTCAGTCAATGCCGATGTCCTACGACAATGCTGCCGGGAAATCTGAAGCGACTTATGTCTTGACTTATCCACGTGACTGGACAGAGAAAGGCGTCAACACACTGACAATTTGGTACATAGGCAGTCCGGCTAACGCTGCCGAACCTATGTATGTTGTTCTCAATGGCAGCGCTGTAGTCACTAATGATAATCCTGATGCAGCACAGTCAGCCATCTGGACACAATGGAATATCGACCTTCAGGCATTCGGCGTGGACCTTGCCAATGTTAATACGATTTCTCTTGGTCTTGGTAACAGGAACAATCCTGCTCCTGGCGGTGCGGGTATGATGTTATTCGATGATATTCGGTTGTATCCACCGGCACCGTAAGCTGGTATTGAGGTAGCAATTAAGATTGAGCCTTTGATATTGCTGAGTTGTATTAACACGGGGCTTATACTGATTGATTCGGTATAGGCCCCGCTTGATTTAAAACAATGACTGAGAACATCCACATAAGCCGGGATAAAGTTAAACCAACTCAACATTTTTGCAGGACGGCTAACCGAGCACTTGCCGTACGTATTGCCGACTAATCTTCCAGCTTTCACGCAACGGTCGCGTGATCTCGAATTTGTTCTCATGCGCCAACTCGATAACCGCAATCCCGCTAAACTTAACGTCGCGCAAGGCCTTGCCAATTGCCTCATAGTTCATATCGCCCTCGCCTAGCGCCTCGCTCCAGCGGCCATCTTTGTACTGATCGCGCAGATGCAGAAACACGATTTGCTCTCCGTAGTTTCGGATAAACCACACCGGATCGACACCCCCGCGTACCAGCCAATTCAGATCAGGCCCCAATTTCGCTTCAGGAATCCGCGCCAGCGTCCCCTTAAGATCATGAAGATCATCTACAACTTCGTAAGTGTGGTTATGCAGATTAACCGTCACACGGTGCTTCTCGGCAATAGCCATAATCTTACGCAGCAGGTCGGCTTGAACGTCAAGCTGCTGCGCCGTCTTTTTCTGAGGCGACGCCCCGACCGAAATCCCGAATGTTTTTCCCTTAAGTTTCGCTAAGTACCCAATCACAAGCTCCGCATCCTCCAGGACCGCCTCGTACTTATCTCGATTCCACATAGCCCCGCTGAACGACGTTCCGATCACCGGCAATTCATATTTCTGCGAAAGCTCCCCGATACGCTCCACTGTCTCGCGTTTCCGCAGAACATTATGCATCAGTTCAACCCCGTCGATCCGGGCGTACTTCAAATCAGAAAAAATCTGCGGCAATACCGGCGTAACGTTATACTCGGGCTGCTTGGCGGCATACACCCAGACATGCGCTCCTACTGTAATCCTTTTCTTACTCGAATCCCCAGCGGCCCCGAGTATTTTCCCATCGCAACCGATGGACGCAACCACAACAGAACCCGCTTGAAGAAAACAACGGCGAGTCAAAACGGACGACGAATCATGACTATAAATTTCCATAACAACTCCTGCAAATAATCACATAAGATCCAAGGCTGTATAACGCATGTCCAACACATGGCTGCTGCCGCGACATAACGCCAGCTTCCATACAGAATACCCAATCTGCCGCGATAACGCAAGCTCGAGGCTCCAGGTGACATTTTGGTCGAGTAACGGTAATGCTGTCGACCGAGCTGAGCAATGAATCGTACATGTAGCCTGCTTGGCCGCTGATTTCAAAAGTCAGATCCATTTTCTCCAGGATCGGCGTTGGTGTTGAAGAAAACGCTTTTGCCTTCATATCGATTCTTGCGCAGGACAGCTCATTTATTACTTGAATTAATATCCACTCAGGCGGTATAATTACTCCTGTCGGTGGAAATAAAATTTCCTAAGAGTTAACAGTTAATTCCGAGAGGGTAATAAAATGATAAAAAGAAGAGAATTTATTAAGAAAAGCGTAATTGGGACTGCCGGAATAGCCATTGGGGGCATTGGGTTCAGTGCTAAATCATACGCTTCAATCATTGGTGCAAATGAACGCATCAATTTGGCAGTTATTGGTATCCGTAACCAGGGTACTGTGCACATCAATAGCTATTGTGGGCTGAAAGACAGCCATAATGTAGTTGTGAAGACCCTCTGCGACACAGATGAACAGCTATTTGAACCGGCTTCGAAAATCGTAACTCAAAAGACCGGGGGCAAGCCATTGACAGAATGGGATATACATAAAGTATTAGATGACAAGGATATCCATGCTGTGTCAATCGTTACACCGAATCATTGGCACGCACTGTCAACCATCTGGGCTTGTCAGGCAGGTAAACATGTTTATGTTGAAAAACCGGCTTCCCATAATATTTGGGAAGGACGTAAAATGGTTGAGGCGGCCCGCAAGTATAATTTAAGAGTTCAGGTAGGGTTAAATAACCGTTCGTCCGGCAATGTGATAGAAGCGATTAAATTTCTGCATGATGGCGGTATCGGCGAAGTTTTCATGGCCCGTGCCCTTTGCTTCAAAGCTCGCGATTCATACGGCATTGCGAAAGATAGTCTGCCGCCTGCCACATTCCATTATGACCGTTGGTTAGGACCGGCTCCTTATCGCCCTTATAACGAAAAACGGAGTCATTATCGTTGGCACTGGTATTGGGATACCGGTAATGGTGATACCGGAAACACGGGACCGCACCAACTCGATCTTGCCCGTTGGGGAATGAATAAAAACGAGCACCCGGTCTCAGTATATTCGGCCGGTGGTATTTACGGATTACATCAGGAGGAAGGTCCATTGAAAACCCGGACTCCCGGGGTTATGGTATATGGTGGAGTAGAAACCTATGGCCGTGATAAGACTTCGCAGGAAACTCCGAATACGCAAACGGCCGTATTTAAATACAGGGATGGGAAAATGCTTGAGTTTGAAACCCGGGGCCGATACACCAATCACGAAGGAAGCCAAGGTCAGGAAGTCGGAAATATTTTCTATGGCACTGAAGGATGGCTCGAAATTAGTGGATCTACATGGAAAGCATTCCGTGGACGGGAAAGAAAACCATTTGACGGTTCAAAAGAAAGTTCAAGACGCAGAGATGGTAATCATTGGGGCAATTTTATTGATGCAGTACGCTCTGGTAAGGACCAGGACCTTCATTGTGATATCAATGAAGGCTTTTATTCAACTACACTCCCTCACCTGGCCAATATCTCTTATCGTCTTGGCCGTATGTTGAAGTTTATGGGTGATTACGAAAAGTTTGCCAATGATCCCGAAGCAGATACAATGCTGAGGCGGGTTTATCGCATTCCTTATGTTGTCCCTGATAAAGTTTAACAAAACTGAGTCCGGATACAACATATAGATATCACTTTTGCTTTCGAATTACTTAACTTCAATCCACCTTGGCGAGATCGAGGAAGACGATGATTGAGGGATTGCCGACCGGGGTATAATGACCGGTGAATTTGAGGCCGCCGGTCTTGCGATTTACCTTAAAGACGGCGATGTTGTCACCGCGCTGATTGCAACAATAGAGGTACCGGCCAGTGGGGTCGAAGTTGAAGCTGCGCGGATAATTCCCTCTTGTCCATTCTTCCCCTATGAACATGAGGTCGCCGTTTGGGCCAACGGAAAAGATCCCGATGCTGTCATGCAGCCGGTTGCCAGCATAGACAAATTGGCCATCGATTGAAACTAAGATCTCGGAGCAGAAATTACTGCCGGCAAATCCGGGTGGCAGAGTAGAGACCGTTTGACGTGCAGCCAACCGTCCCGCTCCGGCATCGTAGTCAAACAAAACGATTGTCGAGCCTTCTTCCTGAATGGAGTAGAACCAACGGCCATTGGGATGAAAATGG
>JACNGQ010000310.1 GCA_014384025.1 Planctomycetota bacterium
TGATAAGACGCGTTTCGAGCGAAGGAATCTTGCCGGGCGGGCTGTCGGCGCTGAGGATAATCTGTTTGCCGTTATTATAGAGTGCATTAAAAGTGTGGAAGAATTCCTCCTGGCTGTGCTCGCGTTCTCGCAGAAACTGAACATCGTCAATTACCAGCATATCGACGGTGCGAAACTGGCTTTGAAAGCCGGACAAATCCCCCTCCTCGATTGCTCTGATAAATCTGTTGACGAAATCTTCACAGCTTAGGAACTGCATAACGGCACCGTTGGATTTCCGCTGGGCTTCGAAACAGACGGCATGCAAAAGATGTGTTTTTCCCAGACCTGAATTGCCGTATATAAAAAGAGGGTTGTAGGTATTTCCCGGCGATTGACTTACTGCAACACAGCTTGCATGAGCAAGTCGGTTGCTCGGTCCTACGACAAAATTATCAAATGTATAGTCAGGATGAAGTTTAAGGCTTCCGCTTTTATGTTCCTCGTGCAATATAGTGCCATCAGAACCAGTTCTGTTGCGCCGTGAGCTGCTGTCCAATCCTCCGGAAGTGCCGACTCCGAAATCTACTGTGACAAGATGGCCTGTTATCTGCTGAGCAGCCCGGGTGAAACTACTTTTGCAATTGTCCTGCAGGAACTGAACCGTCACCTCATCGGAACAGCCTATCCTGAGAGAACCGCCATCCATGTGCAAAACCGTTAAATTGTCGAACCACTTGCGGGCATTAGCCGGATCAAGCGTTTTTGTACGCTCGATTATATCAGCTAAAATGTCTTCAACTTCGCGAACTGCCACTTCACCATCCTTTGTGAATCGTTTGTTTATATAAAAGATAAATGCCCATTAAAACATCCCTCTTAAAAAGTTTCCCATTTTACAATTTGTACGCCCACACCTGGCAAAATTGGGTGTCATATTTTTCACAAAGCCCAAAACTCCAAACCAATCAGGTGTGAGTTTATGCTCAATCTTCTGTGGGATAGTAGTGAAAAATCTAACTTGAATCGCTCAACTTGTCAAAGAAAAATATTCGGCTCACAACAAAAAACGAAAAAATGCACGCTTTCTCGAAACCTATTATTAATGCTCCAGGCTCTAACGAGTTGAGTTAAGTCAAAAATTAAATCATGCCTGGACTTGAAATTTTCATAAATCCCGATACTATCAGAGCAATGCTGGTTCTGTGAAAATCAAAAAGTCAACTTCTAACAGGGCCGGATTTTTTTAGCGAAAGGCAAACAGCTATGGGAATTTTTACAAAAACGGCAGGATATTTCAAAGACCGATTGGGCAAAACGCGCAACAAAATCACCAGTTCGCTTTCCTCGGTACTGTCTCTGGGAAGAAATATCGACGAAAGTCTGCTCGACGAACTGGAAGAAACGCTTATAAGCGATGATATCGGGGTCGAAACGACGGATAAGCTCGTATCAGAGTTGCGTGAAGCCTATCGTAACAGGCAAATCGCTCACACCGACGATATTATACCGTTTCTCAAAGAGCACATGAAAAGCTATTGGCCGGACCGCGACAGGCAACTACATCTGGCCCAGTCCGGCCCGACCGTTATCCTTGTCGCCGGTGTCAACGGCACAGGCAAAACCACAAGTATTGCCAAGCTTGCATATATATTGAATCGAAACAACAAAAAGGTCATTGTTGCCGCTTGCGACACATTCCGTGCCGCCGCCGTCGAACAACTGACAATATGGGCTGAACGTATCGGTGTGCAGATTGTAAAGCACCAGGCCGGCAGCGACCCGGCGGCGGTGGCCTTCGATGCCTGCGAGGCTGCTATGGCAAGGAATGCAGATATTCTTATCCTCGACACAGCCGGGAGATTACACACAAAAAAAGACCTGATGAAACAACTTACAAAAATTCGTGATGTGGTTGCCCGTAAAATACCCGATGCCCCGAACGAAGTACTGCTGGTTCTCGATGCCACTACAGGGCAAAATGCAATCATTCAGGCAAAAATATTCACTGAAGCGATTAATGTTACCGGAATATTCTTAGCCAAGCTTGACGGCACTGCACGAGGTGGAATCGTTATCGCTATAAAAGACCAGCTCGATATACCTGTAAAATTCATCGGCCTGGGTGAAAAACCGGAAGATATTGCAGAGTTCGACCCCGATACGTTCGTAGAAGCGCTTTTTGATTAAGCCGGCAAAAATAATAACGAGAAAATCACAACACACTCAAGCGGTTCTGCTCAATCCATTCGTTATGACCGGCAATCCCTGAGAAAATCAGGAATTAAAAAAATATTTGAAAAAGGTATTTTCTCACAATTCTCTCATCTTTTCTGTGTTAATATCATAGCCAACAAAGCCGAGGACTTCTCGGCCGGCCTGACCACCGTGGCAGACTGTAGAATTGGCATTTTTTATAGAAGGAGATGTAACTATGGTAAAGAGAAATTGGAAACTGATTGGTTTAGTGCTTCTTATCAGTCTGATAGCATGTCCTTTGACATACGCTGATAAAGAAAAGGCCTCTGAAGCATCGAAGATTGAGAAGCAAATGTGGGAATCAGCAAAGAAACTCGATTTTGAGCGGGCGGCTTCCCTGCGGGACCAGTTGAAAAAGCTCAAGATGTCCTCGGGAGCTAAACAGATTGAGAAAGAAATGTGGGAAGCTGCGAAAAAACTTGATTTTGAGAGAGCAGCGGTTCTAAAGAACCAGTTAAAAAAACTCAAAAGTAAAAAGAAAGACAAAGATGACGAACAAGTCAATGGTGAGAGCGAACGCCAGGTAACAAAAGAAGAAGTCCCAGAGGCTGCCATGGCAACGCTTAAGAAACTTGCCGGTCGCGCGGAAATCACCGAGTTTGCAGAAGAAAGTGAACAAGGCCACACTTTTTATGAGGGTTCGTGGAAGTCACAATCAGGCGCAAATATGGATGTTCTTGTCACGAAGTCGGGCGCGTTAGTGGAAATAGAGGAACAGGTGGACGACGATAAGGTCCCGGCAGCAGTGCTAAAGGCGGCACGGAAAGCAGCCGGCAAGGGCGCTCGGCTGGTATGTGAGCAAAAGACAATGATCCTTTATGAGGTCAAATTCAGCAAGGACAACAACCTGCACGAGTTGCTCCTTACTCCTGACGGTCGGCGCGTTGAGGAAGAGACCGAGAAAGCCAAAACGGACAACGAGGAAGATGAGGACGACGATGATGACATGAAGGCCAACTTAGATGACGACGATGATGAAGATGATGACGAAGACGACGAAGACGATGACGACGAAGAAGATGACAATGACGACGACGAAAAGAAGAATTAGAATCACAAAAAATAACTATAATTCAATTGGCCACACACCAAGCTGCCGAAGTGAAAGTTCACAACACTGGGCGCCGAATACCTCGCGCCCAGTGATTTCTTCTTGCAGATATTCATACCGCCTGTGGTTTCCGGAATACCATCAGCCCCTGCAAAAAACTGCCGGCAAGTTGAGGAAAGACGTGTTTTCAATCGATGCTACTGGCAGCAAACGGTTTAATTGAGATGACAGATTGTGAAAGCGGCGATATCTTGAATGAAAGTGATGAAAGAATGGACTGGAAACGTTGGATACTTCTTATCCTTCTTGCTTTGGCAGTTCTCATGGTGGTAATCGTGCGTATCGTGCCGCTTCGATAAGGGCATTTTTCAAACAGATGAAAATGCTCAACCGATTGAGAATATAAATTAAGGAAAAGTAACCTCTGCCGGCGTACCTGTTTCAGAAGCTAATTATGACAGTAGTAAGGATAATTAAGAAGATAACCCTGAGACAGCAATATAATGACAAACCAGATTTTCAGAGATAAAATATACATTGCTGATTTACAAGGCATAAATACTCAGCAGTGTGTTTTTATTGTGAGCATTTAAATGCGTCTGTTGATTATTGAAGACTATAAGCCCTTACAACAATCCCTCACAAAGGGTCTGCGCGAGGCCGGCTTCGCCGTGGATAGCACTCGCGACGGGAAGGAAGGTCTGTGGTATGCAATGGGCAATGAGTATGATGTTATAATCCTTGACCTTATGCTGCCCGGCATGGATGGCCTTGAAATCCTAAAGAAGATGAGAACACAAGGCCGGAAATCACATGTCCTTATCCTGACAGCTAAGGACACCGTACAAGACCGCGTAACCGGTCTGAATCTCGGCGCCGATGATTACCTTGTCAAACCGTTCGCCTTTAAAGAACTGTTGGCGCGTATTAATGCATTACTGCGCCGCGGTTATCGTCAGAAGAATCCTATTATTAAAATCAAGGACCTGCAAATAGACCTTTCCACGCAGAAAGTGTGGCGCGGCAAAGAAGAAATTCAGCTCACCCCAAGGGAATATGCTCTTCTGGAATATTTAGCAATGCGTCTCGGACAAACCATATCCCGAACAGACATCTGGGAGCACATCTACGATTTCAACTCATCCGCATCCAGCAATGTCGTTGATGTGTACATTGGCTATCTCCGAAGAAAAATTGAACAACCCAATAAGCATCCCCTGATTCACACAATTCGGGGTCGTGGTTATGTCCTGGGGGTACAATAATGATCTGCTCACTGCGAACCCGTCTGCTTACAGGCATAATCACCGGGATGATACTGCTGCTTACAATATTCAGCCTGCTAATTTACGTCATGATTAGGGGCGCATTGGTCAAACAGTTCGACAAATCACTGGCATCAGTCACTCAGATACTGGCAGCCTCGGTCGAACTCGATGTTAATGAAGTAGAGATGGAATTCGAAGTACAGCAAATGCCGGAGTTTCTAAACGAAGAGCACCCGACTCACTTCCAGCTCTGGAGAGCTGACGGAGCAGTGATAGCAAGGTCCCCTCTTTTGGACTCAGATAACCTTTTGCGCATCGAGGGTTCCCTCAACGAGCTTGTCCATACAACATCACAAGATAAAAACGGTCGGCCTCAACGAATCGTAGGCCTGACGTTCATGCCTCGGCTCGCAAACAGCGAAAGAAAAGACAAGGGCACGGACAACCAGGATTCCCGGCAGCTAATGAATCAACAAGCACTTACTCTGGCAGTTGCCCGGGATGCCGGCGATTTATACGGCCAATTAGGTTTCTTGCGCTGGCTTCTTTTAAATGCCTCAACAGCCGTGATTGCTTTGTCTTTCATTCTTGCCGCAGTTATAGTTAAAAAGGGCCTTCGTCCCTTAAATTCTATCGCCGCCGAGATTGCGACCATCAAAGAAGACAGTCTTACTACCCGAATCACCACAGAGGATGTCCCAACAGAAGTAGTTCAAATCAAGAACCGCCTGAATGAGTTATTATCCCGGCTCGAAGCCTCGTTCAATAGAGAGCGGCAGTTCAACGCCGATATCGCCCACGAATTACGAACCCCACTGTCGGGGCTACGTTCCACGATTGAGGTCACGCTGACTCGAGCCCGCGACAACGACGAGTACAAAAGAGTCCTTTTCGACTGTGAGGCAATAGTAGAAAACATGCAAACAATGGTCGGTAATCTGCTAATGCTCGCACGGCTGGATGCCAAACAAATCAGTTTTCAAACCGAACAGATTCGACTCGCGGAACTCGTGAATTCCTGCTGGCAGCAGTTCTCAGACAAAGCGATCGAACGCCAAATCACATTTGATAATAGCATCGAAGCCGAAATTACATGTGAATCAGATCGCCAGAACCTCTCCATCATTCTGTCGAACATTCTTGCCAACGCAGTAGAATACGCTGACAAAGGCGGTCAAATCCGAACCACAGCTTGTAATAAAGACGGTTCCGTGGAACTTGCTGTTTCTAATACCGGTTGCCAACTTACCGCCGATCAGGTCGCACAGGTTTTCGATAGCTTCTGGCGGGGTGACTTGTCACGCTCAGATACGGGCACACACTGCGGTCTGGGCCTGGCTTTGGTTGAAAGGCTTATAAGAGCATTAGGCGGCAATGCCTTTGCCGAGCTACAGTCCGGCGGGATATTCGTTATACGACTGACCTTTCCTGAAAATTAAATCGGCAAATATTCTCAGACTCTGGGATAGCCGCCAAGAAATTCGGTTTTTGGCAGGTCGCCTACCAACGGTATCGCATATTCGATAAAGGCATCGGTTACGCCGTTACCTTCGGCGTTCATAAATTCATCAGGCATCGATTTTGTCTTCTCAGCTACGTTACAAAGCTCGGTGCGGAACAACTCGACTTTGTAATCGGGGCCATTACCGAGACGTTTTATTGCCACTGAGCC
The DNA here is from genome assembly GCA_014384025.1 of Planctomycetota bacterium. Taxonomy (GTDB): domain Bacteria; phylum Planctomycetota; class Phycisphaerae; order Sedimentisphaerales; family Anaerobacaceae; genus NIOZ-UU13. The sequence goes on from JACNGQ010000310.1 coordinate 6,230, forward strand.
GTTATCTTCCTTCATGGCAAACTGTACAGCGTGGCGCCCACACCATCGGGCCTCAGCCACATCGACAGGAGACTGAATGCCCGGAAAGCTCCTTTGGAGGTAGCCAAAGGTATCAGCACGGACACGCTTGACGCCAAGATTTTCTTTTACCTGCCCTGCTAAAAAGTCAGCTAAAGCACCTGTGCCGGAGAGCTGTACATTTCCGTGCGCATCGGTTTCCGCCTGCTCGGCCAGCTTTTGGGCCCAGGTAACACCGTCGTTATCACAGATTCCTTCACTTACGGTTATGACACATCGATTGAGTTTTTTACAAACGGCATCAACATCGGCAAGGAACTTTTCCATTGAAACTGGTCTTTCAGGTACATAGACCAGATGCGGGCCGTCATCATCCCTTTGCTTACCTAATACTGTAGCGGCAGTTAAGAAACCTGCGTGTCTGCCCATAATCACGTCGATTTTCACACCCGGAAGCGCCCTGTTGTCGAGGTCATCTCCCATCAGGGCACAGGCAACGAATTTAGCAGCGGTTCCATAACCCGGACAGTGGTCGGTAACCAAAAGGTCGTTATCAACTGTCTTTGGGATATGAAAAGAACGGATGTCGAAGTTTGCCTCGTCGGCCATAGTATTCAGGATGTGAGCGGTATTGGCCGAGTCGTTGCCGCCGATATAGAAAAAATACCTGATATTGCGTTTTTTAAAGACTTCAAGAATCTTCGCACAATATTCTTCGTCGGGTTTATCCCTGCTGGTAGCGATAGCCGAGGAAGGCGAGGCCGCTACTACTTCAAGCGTATCGGCTGAGAGTTTCTTTAAATCTATGAAATCGTCATTGACCATACCCGCTACGGCGTGAATTGCACCGTAGAGATTCTGAATTTCCGGATGTTTTTTTGCCTCTTCGATAACGCCGACCAGCGAGGCGTTTATTACGCCCGTTGGGCCGCCTGACTGACCTACTACCGCATTTGCTTTCGGTGCATCTGCCATTTTGTAAAATCTCCATTAAAATTTAACTGAATTTCTCATTTTCGGGCAAATTATACATATAAAAAGTGAATAAACAAGGATAATCACCCTTCAGGGTGATAAGTTTCGCGTGTAAAATTGCAAATGTCATTGTATAGCTACCCTTAAGGGTAATAAATTCCCGCGAGTAGAATTGTAATTTATTGTAATACAATGATATCTCCACGCAAAAACAGTAAATGTCAACTGTTGGTGCTATACTAATCCACGCAAAAGAGTTCATTTTTTCCCCTTTCGACAAATTGGGTTTGTTTGGCTTTGAAATTGGCTTAAATTGGCTTTGTTTTGGCTTTGATTGGGTTTGAATTGGCTTTGAATTGGCTTTGTTTTTTGACCTGAGCCAGCGGAAAAAATCTTGTAAATACTTGTCATGTTTAAAGTTGTGTTCATTTTATCATTTCTAAAATTGGCTTTGTTTTGCATAAAAAGCTTATAAATTCGTACGTAAGAATTCGTAGAATTTATATAGCTCAAACTCGAAATCCGAATATCCCCCGACAGAAAAGCATGTGAGCTAACATCGAGGGTAAACTCCATATTGGGAATATCAAAATCTAAATGACTCAAATTCAAAACACCCCCTTACGAGGGAAAAAAGTCATCCCTCTATAATTAGA
>JACNGQ010000172.1 GCA_014384025.1 Planctomycetota bacterium
ACTCCTTAAAAAGTAATAAATAAGCTTCTCTTGGCCCTGTCAAAAGCCCCCCAGAAGATTTGTTTGAATGTGCAACAAGCACAATGAAAAAATCCACATTCAATGGCCATTATCGACCAATACAGAACAGACCTGAGCAAGTTTGTTTAGTGCAGGTACTTGTAAAATCATTAGACCGGTAATCCGGATGAAATTGTGTCTAGTATTACACATTAGCTGCTGAAACAATGAAAAAAGCGGAAAAATATTGTTAAGTTATAGGACGATTCGGTAAGGGATTTGTAGATTTATGATTTGAGTACTTGTAGGGATAATCTTATTAATAAAGGTTTTGAAAAAAAGGTAATTCTTGCTCAAAGTTTCCCAATGTGATATGTTTTCGCAGTATATGCAGAAACCGGAAGGACTCAATCATAATAAAACACTGCTTGTATTTAATTGTCACGAGGCGTGGGTTTATCAGCTCGGCGTATTGGGGTATAATCTTGACATAATCGTAGGTCTTGAAGGAAGAAGCAAGCAGACATGGGATGAGCGGATGCGGCCGGTGCCTCCCAATTCCCGGCTGATCACTTTGTCTGATGCATTGAAGTCGCCGACAAGTTATTATTGTATAATAACGCACAATATGACCGATTTGCTTGATGTTAAGCTTCGGCCTGAGCCCAGGATTAATGTTATTCACCTGACGATTGAGACCAGAGTTCTGGAAGAGAAATCAAATATTGAGCCGGAGAAGATGACAGAGATTCTGCATGAATACCTGGAATTAATCGGTGGCCATGCGGTGGCTGTCACTATGAATAAAGGCAAATCCTGGGATTTTACTGAGGATATTGTACTTAATAGTAGTAATCCTGATGATTATTTGCCATATTCCGGGCAGTTAGCCTGTGGTCTTCAGATTTCTAATTTCATTGAAAGACGTAAAGAGTATTTATTGTGGGACTTCCGGGAGATTGCATTCAGCAAAGTTCCTATACGTATAGTTGGTCACAATCCGGGTATGCCGGGAGTCGAAGCTGTCAAGAATTGGGACAATTTGAAGGAGATGTTGCAGTCACATAGGTTTTATATCCATATAGTCGATCCGAGATATGAAGATGGATTTAATATGGCAACTTTAGAGGCAATGGCTGCGGGGATGCCCGTTTTAGGTAACCGGCATCCTACCTCACCTATCGAACACGGCAAAAGCGGTTTTTTAAGTGACGATCCTTATGAGCTGCAGAAATACGCCAGGATATTGCTGGATGACAGAGATTTAGCGGTGAGGATGGGTCGTCAGGCTCAAAAGATAGTTGTCGAGCGATTCTCGACAACCAGGTTCAAAGAAGCTTTTCTGAAATCTATCGAGATCGCACGTCACAAGTGGGCCGGCAAAAAGGTCGAAGTGTAAACAATCGGCTCAAATTACTATTCCACATGATTTCATCCCATCTTTTTTATTGAAGCTTTAGAGCTTGTGTGTAGTCATGGTGTTCCAACCTGCTTTTGGCATCTCTTAGTTGGTTCATAATATTGTCGATTATTTCCGGAGTATAGTTTTTTCCTTCGTAGGCCATTTCCTTGTATAATTCTCCGTTTAGCCATTTTCTGCCGAAATGAATCATATCCTTTATCTTCAGGATTTCGATGTCCATATTCCCTGATACTCCGGAAGCACCATGCTCATGGATACCTCTGGCGCCGGCTATCCTCCATATCTGCCAGCCTCTTGATCTGGCGGTAAAACAGTAGTCGCTGTCGCTGCCGATAAAGACGAAATTCTCGTCCAGTAAGCCTATTTCCTGAACCATTTCTTTTCTGAGTATCATACAGGCCCCATTGCACCAGAGAATTTGTTCATCTTCGGTAAACTCTGACAACCGGCCATGTTGGTGTTTTCCTAAAGGAAATGCTTCATAACTCCCACCACAAATCACATAGTCGGGATTCTCAGCATGCAATTGCAATGGAGCACCGATGCCACATTCAGGATGTGAATTCATAAATGCTGTCATTATTTCCATGGCAGACGGTTCCAGGTACATGTCCTGATTTAATACAAGAATATATTCAGAGGATTGGCTTAAATACTTTTTTATGCCTTCGTTTACTGCCGCACTAAAATAGATATTGTCATTGCTGTTGTTTCTAATAAATATTTCCACTTCAACTGTTTGCTTCTTCAAGGCAGCTTTGCATTTTTCAAGCTGATTTTTGTTCTTGTAATATGGGATTATAGCCGGAATCATTTTATCTTGTCTATGACTAAGACGATGGCTTCCGATTTTATGCTTTGTCGCCATTGTGCGCAATTCTTCAGCAATTTCTTGAAATACAGGCTCCCATTGTCCCCATTTTTTCTGCCGGAAAAGTTTCATAGTTGGGTACCATGGACTATCCTGGCGGTTCAGCATCCATCGCCAGTCAGGTGAAAAAGGCAGAAGTGCCCAGGCCGGCTTACCCATCGCTCCGGCCAAGTGCAGCACGGAAGTATCTACCGAAATAACCAAATCCAGATTCTCAATCGCTGCGGCTGTGTCCGTGAAGTCTTCAAACTCGGTTCCAAGGTTTGTTATTGCCATTTCGTCGGCTAATTCTTCGACCTGCTCAGCCGCTTTGCCTTTCTGTAATCCGTATAACCGCACGCCGTCAACCTCTGTCAACGGTGCAAAGTACTTCAACGTACAGGAACGGTAACGGTCATTGCCATGCGTTGGAGATCCAGCCCAAACAACACCGACCTTTAAATCCGAACCTGCAAGCTTGTTCCTCCAATGTTCAGCCTTTGTCGGACAGGCGTGAATATATGGAACCTCAGCAGGAATCGTCGCCAGTGTGGTTGCGAATATTTTGGGCAGGTCCATAAGGGAGACATGATGATCAAACTTAACGGCCGGCTTGTTATCGAGCGATGCTTCGGCTAACTCGTCAACCCCCGGAAAGTTCTGTAAAAGTCTATACAGTGGTTTCCTTATCTCGAGTATTACCATTCCGCCTCGGGCTTTGACCATGGGTAAATATCGCATAAAATGCAAGGTATCGCCCAATCCCTGCTCACAATGGACAATAAGTCTCTTGCCCTTAAAGCACGAACCATCCCATCGTGGTGTCTCATAGCTGTGAGGATACACGGTCATCTTCAAAGTGGGATTTAGTCGCCATTCGTACTCTTTCCAGCCCTCGGTGAACCTTCCTGATCGAAGGAGTGCAAGTGACAGGTTCCAGTGTGCCTCGGCAAAGTTCGGCTTGATTTGCAGTGCCCGCATGTAATTTTCAATCGCCTTATCGTTTTCAATCACTTCAACATATTCGCTCTTGGCATTTAGAACGCCTCCCAAATGGTTGTACGCCTCAGCGAAATCCGGTTTGAAGTGCACTGCTTGTCTATAATTTTCAATCGCCCCAGCGCTTTGAGCTTCGTCCCGCAGACTATTAGCTAAATTGTAGTATGCCTCGGCAAAGTCCGGTTCAAGCCGTATCGCCTGCTCGAAGTTTGCGATAGCTTCAGCGAATTGCTCCTGGTCCTTCTGGGCAATACCCAGGTTGTTGTAAACCTCCGCATAGTCAGGGTCGAGTTGAAGCGCCTGTTTGTAATTTCCAATCGCCTCAGCAGAGCGGTTTTGGGCATTTAGAACGACCCCTAAATGATTGTATGCCTCAACAAAGTCCGGTTTGAACTGCACTGCTTTCTTGTAATATTTAATCGCTTCAGTGTACTGCTCTTGTTTTTCCAGGCAGAAGCCTATTGTGTTGTATGCCTCGGCATAATCTGGCTTTAGTGATACTGCCTGATTGCATTTTTCGACAGCAGCAGAATATTGAGCCTGCGATTGCAGTGCGACTGCCATATTGTGATAAGCCTCGGCATAATCAGGTTTGACAAACACTGCATGTTGATAAGCAGCAACTGCTTCTTCATATTTTCCGAGGGTCTCGAAGACAAGCCCAAGGGTATTGTGAAATTGTGGTATTTGGGGATTATTTGCAATCGCTTTGCCGATTAGCTCAACGGCAGCATCGTGATTTCCTTTCTGATGAGCTATTACACCCAATGAATGCAGTGCGACAGGATTATTAGGCTTGTGTTGCAGAACCAGTTGGTACAACTGCTCAGCCTGCCAAAGATGTCCATCTTTGTGGTGTTGCACTGCGTTTTCCATAGTTTCGACAATAGTTGGCATCTGTGTATGGCCTTTCTGTTTTAATGGAGTATCAGAAAAAAATCGATACGATTATAATCTCTCGATCGATTTTGTTTATCTTGTTAAGCATCATCTGAACAGGCGCTAAGTTACAGTTTCCAATAGTTTTTGGTGGTTTCGGGATTTATCTATATCAACATATTAATAGATAAATCTGTAGTAAGCGCCTCCTCTAATTGCGAGATGTTTTTGTCACTATTATTGTTTGTTAACCATTCATTAATCTCGCTGGCATTGAGGCTGTTCCTTCCGGTATATGAGTCTGTTGGATATTGCTGCTGGGCCCAGCCATTTTGCAGTCCTCCTGAAGCGGAGTCCCGAAGAGCCCCTTGATCCGGTTGACCTCCCTGGGAGAGCACTACATCAAGCCGTTTTATCTGAATGCCCGAATCCTGGAGACCTCGTATTATCTGCGGTATCGCTTGCTCTATCTCTATTCTGGTTTGTGTTTTGCTGACTTCCAGCAGTCCTGTTATCTGGTTGTCCTGCTCCTGGAATTTTATTAAAACCTTCCCAAGTTCCGGTGGATTAAGTTGAATAGTAATCTGCTGATTCTGTCCTTGTTGCGAAAAAGAGCTGCGCACAGATTCTTGAATCTGTTGACCAACACCTGTAGATATAGTGTTGGGTGAAGTTTGGCTCGGAAGTTCAACGGTTTTTGTGCCCTCTGCCGAATTGGGGGGTAGTTCTGTTGCAGCAGCCTCTATATTATTGTGAGTGATTATTTGTTTGAGTTCTGAATTATGGTTATTATTGGAGGCCGCACTGTTGTTGTTTTTTGTTTGGCCTGTGGATACCTGAACAGCAGAGATATTTAACTTTTGAACAGCAGAATTATCTGGGAGCTTACTCCCGGCTTGTGAAAACTCTTTGCTGTTTCCATCTGATGATTCTGAGAGTATTTCGGAGTTAGTCCTTTTACTGTCAGTTGTTGTATTGAGGGCGGTAGTAGATATTTCAGGTGCAATCCCGACAGGCTGAGACTTCGGCTCGATGATTTTGTTCTGAACCTGTGAAAAGTTTATTTTCACATCCGCTGTTTTTTCATTTGCGTGAATGGCAGACTTATCTGTCAAGGTTGTATCTTTTTCTGTATTTTTGTCGCCATGTTCAACAAGATTATCGAGCCCAGATTTTTTGCCGTTCAAGTCAGAGCTTTTTGTGCTGTCGGCGACAACTGAGGCGTCCACATGATGCGTTTTTTCATTAATTTCGGTTGTTTTGTGATTGGCACCAGCAAGAGGGTCGAACATCAGTTCTTTGACATTTTCCTTATTGTTTATGGCTTTTGTAGTTAGGGCTGTGCCATTTGATGCTGATATCTTATCGGTATTTATACCTTCTCCAGGCTGTGTATCTGCAGTAGAAGTAGCTTCAGATATATTAGTTAAAACAGTTTGGAGGGTTGGTTGGTCCTTGGAAGTGCTTTGCACAGAGCTTTTGAGTCCAGTTTGCCCCTTGGATGTTTCCGGCAAAACGGTTTTGAGTCCAAGTTGCCCCTTTTCAGTGTTAACGAGTAGTTTGTTTTCGGCTGATTTGGTTGCTTGTCCTGTAACAGGAGAGGATTTTCCATCTTTCAAATTGGTTATCATTTGGGCAAGTTGTTGCGCGGTTTTCGGCTCTGTTTTTGTGGCGTTCTCTTTGACGAGAAGCCCAAAAGTAAGAGGGATTTCCGTAGCCGGAAAGAATTGGGCCGAATCTTCCCCGGAAGGTATTGCAGAAACCAGCTCATCTTTGTCGGGTTCTTTATTATTCTGGTTTTTCTGTGGAGAATCAACATTTACTGTTTTACGTAATGTTTGGTTAAAGCTTTCCCTGGGTTTGTTAATAGGTTTATTTTGGGTGACGGCTGGTATATTATCGGCCGTTGTTGATTCTGGAGTGTTAGAATACGGTTGGATATTATCTATCGGTGGGGAGAAATTCGTGCCATTTGTAAAAGTATTAGGTTTATTTGCAGGAGGAGGTGCGACTGCTGCTGCAGCAAACATCATATTATCGATTGTCATCAAGTCCATATTCATACACAATAACCTATTAAGACAACATAATATTAGCAACTTTCGTGCCAGTACTTTGCGGGACGATTTATGTGTAGCTCTAAGGCTATATTGGAAATAGACTTATGAATAATAAACAGGTGATAATCATTCGATAATACCTTGTCATTAGCGGCATTCATGGAGAAATATTCTGGGTATAGGAGAGAATTTCCGGCTTATTTAAAGGATTTGTTTAAGGAGTTTGAAAGCATTATAGGCGCGTAAAAAAAGGAGGCCATTGTATAAAATCCTGACGTTGTAGGGGGCATCCAAATAAGTGATTATTTGGAATATTAGCGGTTTTTTACTCAGAATAAGGGTAAATATGCTGAAAATGACCTGCTTTCATCGTTTGGCACGATTCTTGCACACATTTCTCAAGAGACAAGGTTTGTAAATAAATGTTGGGAAATTTCAGATGTCGAAAACTGACAGTATAATGGCTCTTATGGAGGCCGGCATAAAAGCTGAAGGCCTGCGCCAGAAAGCTATCGCTCATAATGTTGCCAATCTTGAAACTCCGGGATACCGCAGGATTGATGTAAAGTTTGAAGAAGTACTTGCCAAATCCCTGGAGTCATCCGATTCCGTTGACCTTAATGAGATTGAACCGCAGGCTTATCAGCCCAAAAAGACGCCTGTAAAGTCAAACGGCAACGATGTTACTTTGGAAAATGAAGTGGGCGCAATGATTAAAAATAGTCTTCGCTACCAGACATATATTCGGTTGCTGAAGAAGAGATACCAACAGATTGAATCGGCAATAAATGTAGGGCGGTAGGTGATAATTAATTATTAGTTGACGAGTTTCATGTGTAGTCAGATAAGGCTTGGGAATAAGTGTAAAAGGAAAAGAGAAAATGGAAATTGACAATTTTTTCGGTCCTCTCGATATAGCGATTTCGGGTTTGAAAGCACAGAGCAAACAGATGGAACTGATTTCGTCGAATGTTGCCAATGCCCGCACAAGCGACGCCGGTAATGGTGAGCCTTATCGCAGACTTGAAGCTTCGTTCAAATCAGATGCCGATTTGGGTGGTGTTGAACTGGATAAAATACTGCCGGATATGGGTGATTTTCTCAGGGTGTACGACCCCGGCAATCCTCAGGCAGACGGCGATGGATATGTAGCTATGCCCAATATAAATTTGCCTGCTGAGATGATAAATCTGAATATTGCAACGCGAGTGTATCAAGCCAATGTGGCGGTTTTGAAGCGTTACCAGCGAATGGTGGAAAATACACTCGAATTACTACGATAAAAATAGGGAATAATCAATGATTAACATGAATGCAAATGTAAGTGGGATCTCGAATTCAATGAAAGGGATTTTGGAGCCCCGCCCGGTTCAGTCCAAAATTAATCCTAATTCATCCGGCATGCCGAAAGTGGGAGGCTCCGACGGCAAGGATGCGGACTTTGCTAATGTTGTGAAGAACTACATATCCAATGTTGATGGTCTTCAGCAGTCCTCAAATATGTCTATAAAGGATTTGTTATCAGGTAAAAATGAGGATATCACCTCGGTAGTATCAGAGGTGGCTAAGGCTGATATCAGTTTCAAGCTTCTAGTTGGCGTTAGAAATAAGCTGATTGAAGCGTACAAGCAAACTATGAATATGC
>JACNGQ010000166.1 GCA_014384025.1 Planctomycetota bacterium
CAATATCCAAAAAAGAAAGAACATCCTCATCTTCGTAAATCTTTGTAACCGGAATTTGCCCGGCTACCATTTTACAAAAAAGACAATCATCGGCGCTCATTCTTCCATATCTCGTCTTGCTATATATCGGGCTGGATTTCACAGCCGTGTTTATTGCTTTTACACTTGACGCTATTTTCTATCTGTTAACAGCTATGACTGTTAAGTATTTTCCTGCTTCTCGCCGGTTTCTGCAGTTTCCACAACTTCGGCGGCAGGCTCCGCTTTTTTGCGAGAGCGTTTTTTAGGTTTGTCATGTTTTTTCTTGCCTTCGTCAGCACCCACCAACTGCAGCAAAACAAGCTGGCCGTTATCACCCAGCCTTCTCATGGACAAACGAATAATTCTCGTATAACCGCCGGGTCTGTCGAGGTATCTTGGGCCAATCTCACTGAACAATTTACCGATTATCGTACCGGTTTTGACAGCCTGACCATCCTCCTCATCTACTATATCGCGATTTCCAAGCTGAGAAATGGCCCGTCGCCTTGCCGCCAATGTACCTTTCTTGGCTAACGTAATTAATTTCTCGGCAAAGGGCTTCACCTCTTTAGCCTTTTCTATCGTAGTTGAAATCGTCTCGTGCTGGATTAGCGAAGCGACTAAATTTCGCCGCATAGCCAGACGATGCTCTTTTGTTCGACCCAACCGACGTCCTGCTACTCTATGACGCATATATTCAAATTCCTCTTAATCCGGCACTACTGCCTTCGAACATTATCAAACTAATCCATCAATATTAACTATCAATATCTGTCATTCCCAAAGACAAGCCAATGTCGGCGAGTTTTCTCCTGATTTCCCTCAGAGAAGTCTTGCCGAAGCTGCGAATCTTTAACAAATCAGCTTCTGTCATTTTGACTAAATCGCCAACCTTTTCGGTTTTAGCAGATTCAAGGCAGTTGCTTGCTCTTACAGACAACTCCAGCTCCTGAATCGGCATGGCGAGTTTTTGGCTTAATTCCTCATCCACCACTTGTTCCTGAGTCTCGACCTCAATAGCCTCAGAAGCGGCAACTGTTTGCTCTCCAAGCTCGAAATACTGTATGAATGGATTGACATGCTTTCGTAATATTTTTGCGGCTTCCACCAGCGCCATTTCAGGAGTAATCGTTCCGTTGGTCCAAATCTCAAGAATCAGCTTGTCATAATTGGTTCGCTGGCCGACACGGGTGTTCTCGGTTACGTAGCGTACTCTTGTAACCGGTGAATATACCGCATCGATCATTATTCTTCCGACTTCCTGTTCGAACCTGTCGGCGTCGGCGATACGTTCGGAAGCCGGTACATAACCACGACCACTCTCAACTACCATTTCCATTTTAAACTCTACTTTTTCCGTCAAAGTAGCCAATACCATATCTTTGTTTATCACTTCAATAGACGGGTCGGCAACTATATCAGCAGCCGTTACAAGGCCGGCCTTGTTTGCATACACAGTCATCGTCTTTGGCCCTTTGCCCTGCAGGCAAATGACAAGACTCTTGACATTCAAAATAATATCGGTGACATCCTCCTTTACTCCTGTTACCGTACTGAACTCATGGCTGACACCGTCTATTTTGACCGATGTTACGGCACTGCCTTCCAAAGAGGAAAGCAATATACGTCTGAGACTGTTCCCAATAGTGGTGCCGAATCCTCTTTCGAATGGTTCAATAAAGAATCGGCCATACTTATCGCTCGATACGATCGTGTCTCGTTCAACACGAGTCGGCAATTCCAAGCCACGCCATGTAACTCGCATATAGTTCTCCTATGTAAGTTTTGAGTTTCGAATTATTAGTTTTGATTTATCTCAAAACTCGACATTAATAACCTTTAAGCTGTTAGCAGCTATCTGGAGCAGAATTCCACAACCAACTGCTCTTCAACAGGAATCTGGACATCATCCCGAGAGGGCAATGCAACAACCGTAGCTTCGGGTTTTTCCCGAGCTAATTGCAGCCAGCTTTGTGTAGTATAATTCGGGTTGCTTTCCAACTGTTCCTTTACTTGTTTTACGCTTTTTTTAGAACCTTTGATGATTATCTTGTCACCTATTTTCGTTGTATAATCACTAATATTCACCTTGCGTCCGTTTATATAGATATGACCGTGAGCAATCAACTGCCTTGCAGCCTTTCGCGACGGTGCAAAATTTAACTTATAGACCACATTATCCAAACGTCTTTCCAGCAATTGCAGCAGTGTTTCGCCGGTATTGCCCTTACCCCGTGCCGCTCGATGAAAATACCTCATAAACTGCCTCTCAAAAAGCCCGTAATATCTTTTGACCTTTTGCTTTTCGCGCAACCGAACTCCGTATTCGCTTATCCTGCCCCTTCGCCATCCGTGCATCCCAGGGGCCAGATTTCTCTGTTTCTTTTCGATAGGACACTTGGCCGTCTCACATCTTATGCCTTTGAGCATAAGTTTCATTCCTTCACGACGACAGTGCTTACAAGATGAACCCAGATAACGTCCCATTCTTTATATTTATCTCCGAAATAGTTTCTAATAGTACTTGTCTTTTAAACTCTCCTTCGCTTCGGCGGCCTACAGCCGTTGTGCGGCAGTGGAGTAACATCCTCTATAGAAGCGATACGCAATCCGGCCTGCTGTAAAGCTGAGATGGCGGATTCACGACCTGAACCGGGCCCTTTAACCCTGATTTCAACTTCGCGAACACCATTACGCATAGCGGAACTGGCACAGCGTTGTGCTGCCCTTTGAGCGGCAAAAGGCGTGCTTTTACGAGAGCCTTTGAAACCTACACAGCCGGCTGAGCCTGAAGCAACTGCATTACCATCCATATCCGTTATCGTAATCAATGTATTATTGAATGTCGCCTTAATGTGCACAATAGCCCGGACAACATTTTTCCTTACTTTTCGCTTCGTTCTTTTTGCCATTATTCAGAAAATTCCTCAAATCAGCATATTAAAAAGTATATGACATTTTATCTTTAGCGTTGTTCCTTTACACCCTTCTTGCCCGCAACTGTTTTTCTCGGGCCTTTGCGGGTACGCGCGTTACTCTGGGTACACTGGCCCCGAACGGGCAAACCCCTTCTGTGACGAACGCCCCTGTAACAATTTATATCACGCAAGCGAGCAATATTTTGTGAATACTGCCTGCGAAGCTGACCTTCAACCGTGTAATTGCGGTCGATAATCTGCGTTATACGGCTAAGCTCATCTTCGCTAAGCTTGCCGGCTTTTGTATTTCTTTCTATACCTGCCTCTTTAATTATCTGTTCCGAGGTATATTTACCAATACCGACAATATAAGTCAGCGAAATCCATATTGATTTTTCATTCGGTATATCAACACCAACAATACGTGGCATATAAGCTCCTTTTCGAATCCGGTAATTGGTTAATTACCACCGGGCAATCATAAATCACATTAACCCTGGCGTTGTTTATGCCGCGGGTTCGTACATATTACCCTCACAACACCTTTGCGACGAATAACCTTACAATTCTCACATATACGCTTAACTGAACTTCTAACTTTCATTTTATCTACCTATTATTGCGGTATTAGTCTGTAACTAATTCCGGAGTACTATCCGGCCCCTGTTTAGATCATAAGGCGACATTTCAACTATAACTGTGTCACCCGGCAAAATCCGAATATAATGCATTCTCATTTTGCCAGAAACATGCGCCAAAACCTTGTGGCCGTTCTCCAGCTCTACTTTAAAAACGGCATTCGGCAAAGCATCGGTCACTTTGGCTTGTAATCTTATTGTGTCCTTCTTTGCCATTTTCCTGTCTTGTATTTCCTTATTTTCTGACTCGTAACTCTTGTTTCGTCCGAGATACGACTCACTGACTTTTTACAGTTAATACCTCACAACCCCCTTTAACTATCGCGATTGTATGCTCAAAATGAGCCGAGCATTTCCTGTCTCTTGTTACCACCGTCCACCCGTTCCCAAGCGTTCGCACGCCACTTGAGCCGGCGTTAATCATCGGCTCAACAGCCAGAACCATTCCTTCGGCCAGAATAATGTCATTTGCGAGCAAATCATTGTTGACGAAATTAGGCACTCTCGGCTCCTCATGCATTTTTCTGCCGATGCCGTGTCCAACAAAGTCTTTCACCACCGAAAAACCTGCCGACTCTGCATATCGTTGCATCTCGGCAGCCACCTGGCTCCATTTAACAGACGGCGCAGATTTCGCTATTGCTATATCAAGAACATGTCTTGTTACATCCAACAGTGTGCGCTTAATCTCGGAAATTTCGCCGATGGCGATGGTAACAGCAGCATCCGAACAATAGCCGTTAAGTCTAACGCCAAAATCAACGCTGAGAATATCACCTTCTTTAAGCTTCGCATCCTCAGTAGGAATCCCATGAACGACCTGCTCGTTTATCGAGGCACAAATTGCACCCGGAAACGGGATTTTAGACACTGGGGTGCGAACACCCTTAAACAAAGCCTCAGCACCGGCATCATCAGTCATCTGCAAAGCTACACAATCCAACTGCAGGGTGGATACACCCGGCTCAGCAATCTCTTTTAGTTTTAAAAGAACTTCTGCTACAACAGCACCTGCTTTACGCATTAAGTCAATTTCTCTTGGGCTGCGAAGCGTTATAGCCATTTAATTCCGTATCTCGTTTCGTGTTCCGATACACTTACCATCGCTTCACGTCCTGACAAGGGCGTCCATCTTCTCAAATATCAAATCCCTTACCTCATCCGGGGCCCTATCTGCATCGAGGTCATAAACAGTGCCGTTTTTTCTATAGTAATCCACCAGCGGTTCAGTCTGCTGATGGTATGTTTTAAGACGATTAGCCACCACATCAGGTGTATCGTCAGGTCGTTGAACAAGTTCAATACCGTCATTATCACAGATACCTTCGGCTTTTGGCTTCAAGTGTTCAATGTGATAAACCGCCCCACACTCAGGACAACTTCTCCTGCCCGTTATACGCTTTGCTACTACGTCGTCATTTACCTGGAGGTTTAAGACAAAATCTATCATCATCTCGTTATCAGCCAATGACTTATCAAGCTCAACAGCCTGGTTGACGGTTCTTGGAAAACCATCCAGTAAGAAACCAGCAGCAGGGGCACCTTTTATCGCCTTTGTCATCATCTCAATTATTATTTCATCAGGCACAAGACCGCCCGAGTCCATATAACTTTGGGCTTTTTGCCCTAATTCCGTACCTTGCGCCCGTTCCTGCCGTAAAATATCACCGCTGGATAAATGAAGCAGACCATATTGGACAACAATGTTCTTACACTGCGTTCCCTTACCTGCACCCGGCGCTCCCAACAAAATTATTCTCATCCATATGCTCCTTTTATCCTGCCGGCTCCACTGAAACCATCATAGCTGCGCATCAAAAGATTCGCTTCGATTTTCTGAACCAGATCCAGCGAGACACTAACAACTATCAATAAACCGGTTCCGCCCAGGAACGTCGCCACACGCCAGTCAATTCCCAATAATATTGAAATCAACGACGGCACAACGGCAATTATTGCCAAAAATGAAGCTCCGAAATACGTAATTCTTGTCATTACCGTTTCCAGGTAATCAGCGGTCCTGCGTCCCGGACGAAGCCCTGGAATGAAACTTCCGGAATCCCGCAGGTTCTTAGCCATCTCCTTTGGCTGAAATTGTACTGTTACCCAAAAATAAGCAAACAAAAATATCAACAGCATATACAGAACATTATAGGTATAAGAACTTGGCCCGAGAGCATCCTTAATAGTCAGCACAATCGCAGAATTTTGGAGGCTTGGAATTCTCAATAACTGCTCGATTATAATGGGGGGAAACATCATAAAACTCGAAGCAAAAATTATGGGCATCACACCGCCGTGATTGACACGAAGCGGCAAATAATGCCTCTGCCCGCCATACATCCGGCGTCCTCGCATCTGCTTTGCCTGCTGAATCGGTATTCGACGCTGGCCCTGAGTTATCAGTATCGCACCGGCTACGACAAACACAAACGCCGCTATCAGGAACAATATCTTCGCCGGGCCGACGGTACCGGGTGCTGCGCCGAGTTTCAGGTCAACATTCTGCCAAAGCGTCCAGATTGCCCAGGGCATTCTGGAAACAATTCCGGCCATAATTATCAAACTAATACCGTTGCCTATACCGTATTCATCTATCTGCTCGCCAAGCCACATCAAAAAGACAGTGCCCGCCGTCATCCCAACAACACCCATTATCATCGCCTGACGGTACATGCCCGCATAGGTCAGTCCCTGCCCACCTAACAACTTCATAAACATGATAGACTGTACAATACATATCAACACAGTCAGATAGCGAGTGTACTCCTGTATCTTTTTGTGGCCTGTTTGTCCTTCCTGTCGCAATTTCTTCAAAGCAGGAATAACCTCACCCAACAGCATAAGAATAATCGATGAGGTGATATAAGGCATAATCCCAAGGCCAAACAAGCTGCTCTTATCCAGCCTTCCTCCGGTGAACATCTGCATGTATTCGGCAGCTCTGCCCAGGGGACTTTCCGTGTCTCTTGAACCGGCAATTTCACTTATCTTTTTCTGGTCAAAGCCGGGTACAGGAATATGAAATCCGACTTTGTATATTATCAGCAGCGCCAGAGTAAAAAGAACCTTATTGCGCAGATCAGGGATCCTGAATATGTTAATTACCGTTCCAAACATTATTTCCTGTCCATAATTCTGTTTCCGCCTCTGGGAAGCGAATACCCCGGTTTTCTATTTCCTTCCGCATTATAAAATATGCGGACAACAATCAAATAATTTTTGCCGTGCCGCCGGAAGCCACAATCTTGTGCTCTGCCGCCTTGCTGAATTTGTGAGCTGTTACCTGCAGCTTCTTTGTAAGGTCTCCCATGCCGAGAATTTTTATTTTGCTTTTGGTGCTGTTAATCAGTCCGACGCTGGATAATTGCTCTACGCCAACATCAGCACCATCCTCGAATCTTTCCAGTTGTGAGATATTGACGATTTCGCAGCGTACCGCAAAATTATAATTATTAAAACCCCGTTTAGGCAGTCGTCTAAACAAAGGCATCTGACCGCCTTCAAGAAGTGTAAAAGAAGTCGAGCCCGCCCTGCTGCCGGCACCTTTGTGACCTCGGCCACAGGTTTTTCCGTGGCCGCTGCCCGAACCTCTGCCGACACGCCGCCGACGTTTATGTTTACCTACAAGAGATGTTATTTCATGATTCAACATTAAAATCACCCGATTGTTAATCAGCAACCATTAAGCATTAATTGCAACACCACGAAGAGATTCAACCATTTCTTTGCTGCGCAATTTCAATAATCCGTCAAGTGTAGCTTTGACTACATTTTTTGCAGAAGTACTTCCGTAAACTTTTGTAAGAACATCCTGTACACCGGCATATTCGAGCACTGCTCGAGCACTTGAACCCGCGATAACCCCGGTACCCGGACTGGCCGGGACCAATACTACTTTTGTGGCCCTGTATTTGCCGTTTACTGCGTGTGGTATTGTCCGGTTAAGCAAAGATATCTTGTGCAAAGATTTTTTGGCGTCTTTTATACTTTTCTCGACCGCCTGCGGAACCTCATTAGCCTTGCCATAACCGACACCGACTGTACCTTCCCTGTCACCAATTACAACTAATGCGGCAAAACTAAATCGCCTACCGCCCTTCACTACTTTGGCGCAGCGAAACACCTTTACAACCGTATCTTCCAACGGTTTTTCTTCCTGACCGGAAAGTTTAACTGGTTCTACTGCCAATTTATTCTCCAAACATTTTCGTGTTGACTATGTTGTTAAAAAACCAATCCGGCTTTTCTTGCCCCTTCGGCAAGTGCCTTGACTCTGCCGTGAAACTTATATCGATTTCTATCAAAGCGAACACACTTAATACCAACACCGAGTGCTTGTTTTGCAACCGATTCACCTATTATTGTGGCAGCTTTTTTATTACCGGCATTGGGCATTTTATCCTGCATACCTTTTGTCCTTGTACTTGCCGAAGCAAGTGTCGCTCCGGCAACGTCATCTATAATCTGAGCATAAATATGCCTGTTTGACCGAAATACCAATAATCGAGGTCTATCCGGCGTCCCAAAGACTTTCTTCCTCACATGATATTTACGTCTTAGCGCTGCTTTTTTCAAACTGTCCATTTTCATTAAAGTAAATCCCAATTATGCCGATCCGGAAGCAAATGCCTTGCCGACCTTACGTCGTACATGTTCGTCGGTATAGCGGATACCTTTTCCTTTATACGGTTCCGGCGGCCTTATCTTTCTAATATCTGCGGCGAACTGTCCCAGCAAACATTTGTCCGTTCCCGAAAGCGTGAACCTTGCAGGAACATCATTACCCCTGGTAGCACCGAGCTCGATATTAACCTTTATACCCTTCGGTATTACCAACTCTACAGGATGGCAAAAACCTATCTGAAAAGTCAGTTTTCCGCCCTGCTCTTTGATATTATAACCGGTGCCGAATATTTGCATTTTCTTCTCAAATCCTTTACTGACACCGGTAACCATATTGGCAATCAAAGAACGCATCGTGCCATGTAGCTGCTTGTTCTGGCGGTCCTGAGGACGCTTATTTTCAACTAATATTTCCCCCCCGGCATCGTCAATTTTAACCTTTATCCGAGGATGACAGTCCATCTGGAGCTCGCCAAGCGAGCCTGAGACCTTGATACACTGGCCTTTCAGCTCAACCTTTACGCCTCCAGGAATACTAATAGGTTTTTTTCCAATACGACTCATTAGCTTACCGTACAAAGTATTTCGCCGCCGACTTTAGCTTCGCGACAGCTTTTGTCACTCATTACACCCTTACTTGTCGAAACAATTGCTATACCCATACCGGCTAAAACACGCGGTAATTTATCAACAGACGAATATATTCTTCGACCGGGCTTGCTCGTTCTTGCTATTTCACTGATAATAGAATTGCCGTCCTGGTCATACTTTAACGTAACCCTCAGTATTCCCTGCTGGCCGTCGTCGATTCTGTCGAAATCCTCGATGTAACCTTCCTTGTTCAAAACAGCCGCTATGCCTTCACAAATATTTGACGCCTTTATATTGACCTGCTTTTTGTTTATTCTCGCAGCATTGCGAATTCTCGTCAACATATCAGCTATTGGATCACTTAAACTCATAATTTCATGCCTCGAGCTCTGGGGCAATTTCGTGATTAAATTCACAATTTTACCAACTGGCTTTTCTAACTCCCGGTATTTTTCCTTCATTCGCTAAAGTTCTAAAGCAAATCCGGCAAACCTTAAACTTGCGATATACTGCCTTGGACCTGCCACAAAGCTGACAACGCGTATATTGTCTGACACGATATTTTTGTTTTTGTTCTGCCTTGATTTCAAGTGCTTTCGTTGACATTCATACGCTCCAATTTCTCGTTTCCGAGCTTAAGCTTTATTCTTGATTTACCGCTGTTAATCCTTTGAACGGCATACCAAAGAGCTGAAGCAGTTTCCTTGCTTCTTCATCGGTCTGTGCCGTAGTTACAAAAGTTATGTTCATACCCTGCTGAAATTCCACTTTTACCGGGTTGATTTCAGGAAAAACACTCTGTTCACCCAGGCCCATCGAATAATTCCCTCTGCCGTCAAAACTCTCCGCATTAAGCCCTCGAAAGTCTCGTACCCGGGGGATTGCAAGACTAATGAGTCTGTCCATAAATTCGTACATTCTCACGCCGCGGACAGTAACCTTCAAACCGGTTTCCTGGCCTTCACGAACCTTGAAGTTCGAAACACTCTTTTTCGCCTTACAGACCAAGGGCATTTGGCCGGTAATCATCATTAAATCCTTTTTGGCTAATTCAATGAATTTCTTATCCTGCGTCGCTCTGCCGATACCCATAGAGATAACGACCTTTGTCATCTGCGGCACTGCCATAGGATTTTTGTAGTTGAATTCCTTTGTCAGCTCCGGAACTATTTTTGACTTATATAAATCTTTCAAACGTGTCATACTGTATCTCTTGAAACGGCTAACCGGCCAAATAAACACCAATTACCAATTAATAACTTACTTTTTTGCCTTCCTGATAACGCCGATCTCATTACCATCGGCAGTAAGACGCTTTTTACTGCCATCCTCACTTACCTGATAACGTACTCTGCTGCCTTTCGAGCTTTTCGGATTCACCGGCAAAACATTACTTATATGTATCGGCTGCTCAACATTAATTCGACCTCCCTGCGGATTTTTCCGCGAAGGTCTTACGTGCCTTTTGGCTATGTTATGACCCTGAACCACTACGCGATGCTTGTCAAGTATCACACGCAGAACTCTGCCAGTAGCACCTTTGTGGTCACCGGCTATTATCTCGACGATATCACCTTTTTTTATATGCGAAGCCATAAATACCCAAATTACAATTCAACATTACTTATACTACCTCGCTTGCCAGCGAGAGAATCTTCATATAATTTTTTTCGCGAAGCTCACGAGGCACCGCGCCGAATATTCTTGTTCCTATCGGATTGCCATCACCGTCAATCATCACAGCGGCATTGCTGTCAAACCTTACATAGCTGCCATCGGAACGTTTAACAGGGCTCTTGGTTCGAATAATAAGACACTTATGCACTTTCTTATCATCCAACTGGCAATTGGGAAGCGACTTTTTTATCGCAACACAAACAATATCTCCAACGCTTGCGACCGGACGAGTCATCTTACCCCGTGAACCGCCTCTTCCAAGAACCTTTATGCACAATGCAGACTTTACGCCTGAATTGTCTGCTATATCCAACATTGTTTCCTGCTGAACCATTATCTTTTATCCCAACTCACACTTCAACTGCTCTCTGGACAACCTTGACAAGACGCCAACTCTTGGTCTTGCTTCGAGGCCTGCACTGAGTAATTTCAACCACGTCGCCAACACCACTCTTATTGTGTTCGTCGTGAACACCGATTTTCGTCCTGCGCTTGATGTATTTGCCGTACTTTGGATGCTTGACTTTGAAGTCAATGACTACCCTGACGCTCTTGTCGCCACTGTTGCTTACCACCACGCCGGTTAAAGTTTTTAATTTTTGTTCCTGCATCTTTGCTTTCCGACTCATCAATCGTCTGCGGGTAAAACGTTACTTTTTTCCCGCATTATTGTTTTAATTCTTGCGATATCACGCTTGACATTAATAACGGCTTTGGAGTTCTCCAGCTTTTCCGTAACCGCCTGCGAGCGCAGATCAAACAAATGCCTCTCAAGCTCTTCAAGTTTGTTCTCGAGCTCATCCTGACTCATCTCTCTGTAATGCTGCGCTTTCATTCGAAGAGTTCCTTTACAATGAATGTCTTCGTTTAATAAATCTACACCTAATCGGCATTTTATGAGCAACTCTGAGCAGCGCTTCTTTTGCTACATTCTCAGCTACTCCACCGATCTCAAAACAAACCTGACCGGGCCTGACTCTGGCAACCCAGAACTCCGGTTCACCTTTACCTTTACCCATTCGGGTTTCGAGCGGCTTTGAACTCACCGGCTTATGCGGGAATATTCTGATATATACCTTGCCTTCGCGATGCAAAAAGTGAGTCGCTGCTACTCGGCCGGCTTCAATGTGTCTTGCCGTTATCCAGCTCATTTCCAAAACCTGTAAACCGTACTCACCAAACGCAACAAAATTGCTTCTCGAGGCATTGCCCTTCATTTTGCCGCGTTGGCTTTTACGATATTTAACTCTTTTCGGCATCATTGCCATTTTTTCAAACCCTTGTAAAACTCGTATTTAAGATATCACTATTTTGTCAACAAAACCGGTTTTTAGCTTTCCTGTGCATCACCTGGCTCGGCATTGGTTGGCTCTGCAGAAGGAACATTCGGTGCAGAAGGTGCTCTGCTGCTTCTCTGAGGAGCCTCTTTATGTCTCCCGCCGCCTCTTGTTGACGGACCCATCCGCTTTGGTGGGCGGCGACGATGCTGGCTCGGAACAATTTCTTCGCCGAATTTGCCTTTATAAATCCAAACTTTTATACCAATGGCTCCGTATGTCGTTCTTGATGTTGCCACAGCATAATCTACATTGGCGTCCAGCGTATGCAACGGGATACTGCCAAGCTTCTGAGTTTCCTTTCGGGACATCTCAGAACCACCCAGCCGGCCCGAGCAAATAATCTTAACTCCTTTAGCACCAGCTTGCATTGCATTTTCACAATATTGTTTCATCGTACGCCTGAAGGAAGCCCGCTTGCCTAACTGCTCAGCAATCGCCTCAGCAACCAAATTAGAGTTGAGCTCCGGTTCTTTTATCTCGATGACGTTGACACTTATCTTCCGGCCCGTTAGTTCTTCAAGCTCTTCACGCAACTTATCGACTTCACCGCCCCTTGGGCCAATGACCACGCCGGGCCGAGCGCTGTACAGTGTTACTTTCACTTCGTTGCGCGTCCGGATTATTTCAGTCTTTGCAACCGCTCCTTTGGGCATTTGACGGTTAAATCTATTGTCAACATACCGGCGAATCTTCTGATCCTCGACAAGATAATCCCCGTAATTGGCCTTTGTAGCAAACCATGTACTCTGCCAACCAAGGGTTATTCCTGTCCTGAATCCTACTGGCGATACTTTCTGACCCATAATTTCGTATCTCGTATTTCGTTTATACTTGCGTTACTGTTATATGTATATGACAAGCTTTTTTGTGAATAGGATGCGCTCTGCCTCTGTCTTTCGGTATCCATCTTTTTGTACCGATCCGAATTCCAGCATCATCGACCCGGGCAGAGCATACATAAAGTTTATCAACATCAACCTGCCGCTCGTCGGCATCCGCAACAGCACTTCTCAAAACCTTATCAATCATCGTTGCAGCACGTTTTCTCGTGAACTTCAGGATATCCATTGCGTCCTGAGCACTCCGGCCGACTATCAGTTGAGTAACCAGACGAGCTTTGCGAGCCGACATCGGTGCATATCGATAAGACGAACGCCAGTCAGCTATATCATTTACCTCGACAGACAAGGCACTCGCCAGGCGATTAATATCATCCGCCCGCGGTTCCGGTTTGAACAGGCCTTTTTGCCAGTTCCTAATAGCTGCAACCGCTTGCTTTTTATTAAGCCTGGCTCCGGCAAGCCTATCGGCCATCTGCCCGATATCCATCTGTCGTTCCCGGCAACATTCTTTTAACTTCTCAGCACTTAGCATAATTATCTCAAATCTGTCTTTACGAGCAGCGCTTCACGCATTTTACTTTATCTTCTTACTCGAATGCCCCTTAAACGTCCGTGTGAGCGAAAATTCACCTAACTTATGCCCAACCATATCCTCTGTAACAAATACTTTATGAAACATCTTGCCATTGTGAACCATAAACGTAAAACCCACGAACTCCGGGACAATCGTACATCTTCTTGCCCAGGTCTTTATTGGCTCGCGAGAACCGGAGTCAATTTGCTTATTGACCTTGCCAAACAGCTTGTCGTCAACGTATGGTCCTTTTTTAAGAGATCTTCCCATTTCTCGTATCTCACATAGCACGTGTTTTTCGCACGGCTAAATCAAATATTCAACTGTTTTTGCCTTCTACACTCTAATTTGAAAACGTCCACTTTTTCGTCTGCGAATTATCCTCTTGTTACTTGGATTTCGCGGATTTCTGGTTTTCCCGCCTTTTGCAAGCACACCGGTAGGCGAACAGGGATGGCGTCCGCCGTTTGCTCTGCCTTCTCCACCACCCATCGGATGAGCGACCGGATTCATCGCTTTTCCCCTTACGTGCGGCCTGATGCCCATATGCCGCTTACGCCCGGCTTTGCCAATGCGTACATTCTGGTGGTCGGGATTACTAAGCCGGCCGATTGTTGCCCGGCATTCCTTACGAATCATACGCATCTCACCGCTTGGCAAAATGATGCTAACCCAATTACCTTCTTTTGCCACAATCTTTGCGGCGTTGCCGGCGCCCCTGACAAGCTTTCCACCCTGTCCGGCTCTCATTTCGATATTATGAATCTCCATACCGGCAGGAATGGCAGACATAGGCATCGTATTACCAATTTTAGGCTCACAAACCTCCCCGCTTTCCACCAAGTCTCCGGCCTTTATACCAAACGGTGCTAATATATACATCTTTTCGCCGTCGGCGTAGTGCAGCAGGGAAATAAAACAATTCCTGTTGGGGTCATATTCAATCGTCGCCATTTTTGCCGGGATTCCGTCCTTCTTACGTTTGAAATCGACTATGCGGTAAATCTTTCTTGCACCACCGCCCCTAAAACGAGTAGTGGTAATACCATAATGGTTTCTACCGCCGCTCTTTTTGATACGCTTGCAAAGCGACTTCTCAGGCTTGTCGTTGGTCAACTCGGCATAATCGTTAACCGAACTATTTCTCCGACCGGCACTTGTTGGTTTATAAATTCGAATACCCATAATTCGTATCTCGTATTTAGAACAAATCTATATGAAATTCAGGATCCAGAAATACAATAGCCTTTTTCCAGCTTGACGTCTCTCCAATCGCTCTGCCTCTGCGACGTTGTTTGCCTTTGCGGTTGGCCGTCCTTACTTTTTGGACCTTGACATTGTATATTTTTTCGACAGCGTTTTTTATCTGCGTCTTATTAGCCCTTTTATTTACTTCAAAAGAATATGCACCTTTTGTATTTGCAAAGTGCATCCCCTGTTCTGTAATTAAAGGCCGAATTATTACGTTATAATCATCCACAACAATACCCGTTAATTTCCGCTTGTCTGCTCTCTGTTCAAAACATCTAAAAACGCCTCTTTGGTAAACAGCATTTTGCGATGGCGGCAAATATCACCTGCGTTCAATTCACTTACAGGCATAACATCTACCTTTGGAATATTATTAGCTGATTTGTAAAGATTTACGTTTTCAGAGCTAACCGTTACCAAACAACTGCGATCAATTTTTAAGTTGCCCAGAATACCTGCAAAATCTTTTGTTTTTGGTTTATCAAAATTCAGTCCATCAACCACCACAACGTCGCTTCTCAAAAGCTTTGCCAATATCGCCGAGTTCATGGCTAATCTTCTTTGCTTTTTTGGCATACTTTTACTGAAATCCCTTGGAGTTTTGGCAAAGGTAACGCCGCCACCTTTACGTTTACCGGTTCTGATATTACCAACCCGGGCATTTCCGGTTCCCTTTTGCCGAAAGAGCTTTCTGTCTGAACCAGCCACCATACTTCTGCTTTTGGTGGCGGCAGTCCCCACACGCTTGTTCGCATGATACATAACAACGGCCTGCTTAAGCAGAGAGTATCTGACCGAGCCGCCCAAAACCGCCTCATCAACTTTCAAGCTTTCGACTTCCTGACCATCTGTGTTGTAAACCGCCAATTTAATCATTTTTCCAGGTTTTCCATTCTCCCACTATTTAGGCTTTTTTTGCGCTCCGTACAATGCAATAACCACCGGCCGGGCCGGGCACAGATCCCTTGATAATTAACAAGTTCTTTTCTTCGTCCACCTCTACCAACTTGTGGTTCTTCATAGTTACACGACAGTTGCCCAAATGACCTGCCATTTTCTTGCCTTTTTTGATATTACCACCATGGCCTCGGTCTGTACCATATCCTGCCTGAGAGCCTGGAGCCCTGTGTTTTCTTTCCGTGCCGTGCGAGGCGGGAAAACCCCCAAAACCGTGCCGCTTCATAACTCCGGCAAAACCCTTACCCTTGCTGGTGCCCACGACATCTACAAATTCCTCATCTGCGAAAACAGAAACCGTTACAGAATTTCCTACTTCGTACTGCTGTTCTGCCCCTTCGGCCAACCGCATCTCTTTGATGAATTTCTTTGGTGTTGTGTCGGCTTTTTTAGCATGCCCTATTTGCGGATACTTCCTTCGGGCGGGCTTTATCTCATCGAAACCCAATTGAACAGCATTGTAGCCGTCAGTTTCAGTCGTTTTCACCTGCATAACCTGACAGGGACCGGCCTGTATGACCGTAACCGGCACTAAGTCACCCAAATCGTTATATATCTGGGTCATTCCAACTTTTTTTCCTAACAACATTGCCATTTCTTTGTATCTCGTATCTGGTGATTCGCTTGGAAATATCAGGCTTTTATCCTTACAAAAACTCCCGCCGGAACTACAAGGCGGTTCAACACTTCAACCGTTCGAGCGTTAGCTTCGTGAATATCAATCAGGCGTTTATGAGTTCTCAGCTCGAATTGTTCACGCGATTTCTTGTCGATGTGCGGACTTCGCAAAACAGTATATCTTTCAATACGCGTCGGCAGAGGCACGGGACCACTAACACGAGCATTGGTTTTTCGAGCGTGCTCCACTATTTCCTTGGCGGACGCATCAAGAGCCCTGTGGTCGTAAGACTCCATCTTAATTCTTATTCTTTCAGTGTCAGCAGCCATAAAGTTCCTTTACTCAAGCCGACAAAGGCTCGAAGTATTTCAACTTATACTACAAAAAACATAAATTCCAATTTTAGACTACACTATTTCTGCTATCAGCCAAACGTATTTTGTTTGATTTCTGGCAGGAAAGGCCTTTGCATCGATTATTGATTACTCAAATGTCTCTTTCGATTTAGTCCTTCAATAACCAACTACAAATTCGCCTTCCTTAAGAGTTTGGGTTCGTGCTACAACTACTACCCATCCGAAGCCATACACCAGCCTTTGGATTACCCCTGATTCTAACAGAGTCATAAATCATCCATGACCACAATTTTTTGATATGCCACAGCCCAACTAAGGTTTACGCAAAGCCATCCTTGGCGATGCTCGCTACGGCTGAAAACGTTGAAAGTTAACACATAAAACAGTAGCTGTCAACAAAATGTCGATAAAAAATATTTAAAATATAAATATTTTAAACTTTTTTTAAAATATAATTTGCTTTGCAATCTGTTCGGGGACCTTCTCATAACTCAACGGCTCCATCGTAAAGGTCCCCCTGCCCGCGGTTACGCTTCTAATATCGCTGGAGTATCCAAATAATTCAACCAGCGGTGCCTTCGCATCAATTACCTGCATATTTCCATGCAAATGACAATCGGTGATTAGTCCCCTTTTTGCAAGCAAATTACCCTGAACAGCCCCAAAATTAACCTGCGGTACTATTACTTGAAGCCTCATAACCGGCTCAAGTAATACCGGTTCCGCCTCTTTTACAGCCTTTTCGAGAGCAATTGCGGCTGCCTGCTCAAAAGCAAGACCCGAGGAATCCACTGAATGGAAAGACCCATCAATTAGCGTAATTTTAATTCCCACAATAGGATAGCCCGACAATACACCGCTGCTTAATGCATCCTTGCACCCACTTTTAACGTCAGGAATGTATTCTCTCGGTACGGCATCGCCGGGGGCCTCGTTTTGAAATTCATAATCACTGCTCCAATGGCCGTCATCGGTCAAAAGTGGCTCGACTTTCAAAACAACGTGCCCGTATTGGCCGTGCCCACCTGTCTGGCGTACAAACTTACCTTCAGCCTGTGCTGTTTTAGTGATAGCTTCCTTGTAGGCCACTCGGGGTTTGCCTACCCTGACGTTCACCCCTCTGTCCCTTACCAGTTTATGCTGAAGTATCTCCAGGTGTAATTCACCCATTCCACTGATTATTGTCTGGCCCGTTTCACTGTCTGTTTTGCATTCAAAAGTCGGATCTTCACGCTTTAAGTTGGCCAGGGCATCAGCCAGTTTTGCCTTTTCTGCGGCCGTTTTTGGCTCTATCGACATATTAATAACCGTCTGTGGAAATGTAATGCTCGGAAGGGAAACCGGTTTCTTGGGATCACAAATCGTATCGCCTGTAAGTGTCTGTTTCAGTCCTACGACTGCGACAATATCGCCTGCACTGGCTAAATCCAAAATTTTTCGTTCATTAGCATGCATTTCAAATATTCTGGTAACATTCTCCCGACGATTACGATTTGTATTCAAAACCCTGCTGCTTGATTTTAATTTGCCCTGATAAATCCTTAGAAAATACAAATCGCCATGTACATCACTGGTAATCTTAAACGCCAGCGCAACAAGACTGCCATTGGGGTCGCACTTAATCGTTATTTTTTTATCTTCATCATTTGGTTTGTGTCCGGTCAAAACAGGTTTATCCAGGGGGGAAGGCAAATATGCCAGAACGCCGTCAAGCAGCCTTTGTACACCAATATACTTCAACGCTGAGCCAACAAATACCGGATGAAGCTTGTTGCTCAGAGTTCCTTTTCTGATTGCCCTGTTAATAATCGTAATATCAGCCGGCTTATCGTGAACATAGCAGTCCATCAGCTCGTCATCATATTCCGCTGCAAGCTCAATCATCTGTTTTCTTTGTTGCTGAGCAGTCTGTTTAAACTCGGCAGGAATTTCCGTTTCTTCGAAAGTCGCCCCCATCTTTTCAGCTTTATAGAAAACCGCCTGCATCTTTATAAGGTCAATCACGCCGGCAAAAGTGTCCTCGGCGCCAATAGGAATCTGCAGCAAAATCGGATTGGCAAGGAGTTTGTCTCGAATACTGTTAATCGTCATCTCGAAATCTGCGCCAACTTTGTCCATCTTATTTACAAAACAAAAACAGGGCAGGTCGTATTTTTGCCCCTGCCTCCAGACGGTTTCACTCTGGGCCTGAACGCCTTCACTGCCGTCAAAGACAGCTATAGCGCCATCGAGAATACGTAGCGACCTTTCGACTTCAGCGGTAAAGTCAATATGGCCCGGCGTATCTATAAGATTGATTTCATAACCCTTCCACGGGCATTTCGTCGCCGCTGAAGTGATTGTAATACCTCTTTTTTGCTCTTCTTCCATAAAGTCCATAACGGCAGTACCATCATGGACCTCTCCCATTTTGTAGGTTTTGCCCGCATAGAAAAGAATACGCTCGGTAACCGTTGTTTTACCGGCATCGATATGAGCCATAATCCCGATATTGCGCAGTTTTTCCAAATTGCTCGACATAATTAATATTTCGTCTTTCGTGAGCCGTAACTCAAGTGGTGTATAAAAAAACTGCCACGGTTATTTTCATAAAATTCCGTGGCAGTTACAAACGAAAGTTTTTACCAGGCAAAGTGGGCAAAAGCCTTATTCGCCTCGGCCATTCTGTGAATATTCTCCCGGGTGGTCATTGCCGTACCATGTTCATTATATGCGTCTATTAATTCAGAAGCCAGTCGCTGGCACATAGGTTTGCCCTTTTTGCCTCTGGCCGAAGCCAATATCCACCTGAATGCAAGCGATTGCTGGCGTTTGGAGCTTACCTGCATCGGAACCTGATAACTGGCTCCGCCGATACGTTTGCTGCGAACTTCGAGTAACGGCTTTACATTGTTTATCGCTTTCTCAAATACCTCAAGAACCTCAGCATCCTTGACATTTTTACTGATGATATCCATAGCATCATAAAATACCTGCTGCGCTGTGCTTTTTTTGCCATCCAACATCAAACAGTTCACAAACTTGGAGACCAGCTTGCTGTTATATTTAGCATCCGGTTTTAACTGTTGACTTGAAGCCGTAAACTTTTTAGACATTACTTTTCCTCAATATTGTTAACTGATAATTACTTATATATTTAACCAGTTCATTTCACCTTTTTTGCACCATATTTACTTCTACCTTGTTTTCGATTAGCCACGCCGGCACAGTCAAGAACACCACGAACGATATGATACCGAACACCCGGCAGGTCCCTGACTCGGCCGCCGCGAATCACAACCGTGCTATGCTCCTGAAGATTGTGGTCAATACCCGGTATATAAGCGGTAACTTCCTTGCCGTTGGTCAGACGAACACGAGCGATTTTCCGCAAAGCCGAGTTCGGTTTCTTGGGCGTTTGTGTCCTTACAATCAGGCACACACCTTTTTTCTGCGGCGAACCGCTAATATCAGATACTCGTTTATGGCCCTTCGATTTCGCCCGAGGATTTCTAACTAACTGATTTATAGTTGGCATAATACTTGTATAGCCTTTCGTATTTTCATTATCGAAACTAATTGATTCCCAGTGCTTCCCTGACGGCGGCATCGGCCTTCGCTTCGGCCTCTTTGGCTTCCTTGATTTCCTTGGCCTCTTCGAATTCCTTCGGCAGCGGAGCTTCCACAAGGTGCTTAACTTTAATATTCAAATACGGCTTGAAAGCCGTACCGGCCGGTATCAGATGACCGAGTATTACATTTTCCTTCAATCCATGAAGCTCATCCACTTTACCAGCCAAAGAAGCCTCTGTCAAGACTTTAGTTGTTTCCTGGAAACTGGCCGCTGCAATAAAGCTCTCAGACCACAGCGAAGCCTTCGTAATCCCCAAAAGCAACGTCTTGGCGGTCGCAGGCTTTGGTTTCTTTCCCGTGGCCCCGTTACCACCAATCAATTCAACCTTTTCGTTAATAGCGGCCAATTCCTTTTTATCGATAACCTGGCCGTCAACTAAATTAGACGCATCTCCAGCATTGGTAATTTTGATACTGCTGGTTAATTTTTCATTCTCTCTTCTGAACACGAATTTATCAACAACCTCGCCCGGCAAATACGAACTATCGCCCACAGACTCAATCTCGACCTTGCGCATCATTTGAGAGCAGATAATTTCAATGTGTTTGTCGTTAATATTGACATTTTGTGAACGATAAACATTTTGAATCTCAGTAGTCAAATACCTTTGAAGCGCCTCTTCACCTTTTATCCGCAGAATATCGTGCGGCACAAGCGGGCCGTCTGTCAGGGCATCTCCTGCTTCTGCGAAATCACCGGTGTGAACATTAAGGTGTCTGTCACGCGGGACATGGTGCTCCTTTTCCATTCCCGATTCGGAACGTATGATAATCGTCATTTTACCCTTGCGCTTATCACTTCGCAACTCAACCCGACCGCTGATCTCAGCCATTGCAGCAGGATCTTTGGGCTTGCGTGCCTCGAACACTTCGGTAACTCTGGGCAAACCACCTGTGATGTCCTGGGTACCGCCGGAAGCTCTGGGCTGATGGGCAAGCAACTGGCCCGCCTGAACTCCCTGACCCTCATTAACCTCGATTCTGGCCCCGGCAGGCAGATAATGAACATCGAGTATCTTGCCATCTTTATCTTCGATTATGATTTGCGGATGCTTATCGCCTTTATGCTCGATTACGATGGGTCTGCCAACCTGGCCTTTTCGCTCTTCCTCAATTCCAATCGTCTCGCCTTCAATAATATCAACAAACCGTATAAGCCCGGCCACCTCTGCCAATATTGGTGTACGGTGCGGGTCCCATTGGAATAACACAGATCCGGTTTTAACTTTCTGGCCGTCATCCACCAAAACAATGGCGCCATAAGGCACTTTGAATCGGTCCAATTCCCTGTCTTTTGCATCAAGAATAGCTATTTCGCCGTTACGTTTCAGCGCGACTATCTCTACTTTACTACTACTTCGCTTGATGGGAACCGCATTGATATCACGATACTGCACACTTCCTGTGTGCGTGGCCTTCTGCTCACGCTCAAGAATAGCTCTTTCAGCGACACCTCCGGTATGGAATGTTCGCAGTGTCAACTGCGTACCCGGCTCCCCGATGGACTGTGCCGCAATGATGCCAGCCGCCGAACCTTCTTCAATCAATTTCCCCGTACCCATATCCCATCCGTAACACTTTGCACAAACACCAAACGGACTGTCACAGGTCAGGGTGCTTCTGATTCTGATGGCATCAAGCCCCAAAGCTTCAATCTTTGCCGCCGCTTCATGGTTTATGACCTCATTCTCGCGTACAATCATTTCGTCCATAATCGGGTTACGAATATTGTCTCTTGCGGTTCTACCGATAATAAGCTGTGAAAGAGGCACCTCAACCTGATCACCCCTGCTGACTGTGCCTTTGGTAATTCCCTGCAGCGTCTGGCAGTCTCTTTCAATTATAATCATATTCTGGGCAACATCGATAAGCTTCCTCGTAAGATATCCTGAATTAGCTGTTTTTAGTGCCGTATCGGCAAGTCCCTTACGTGCCCCGTGTGTTGAGCTGAAGTACTCAAGGACTGTCAATCCCTCTCTGAAGTTCGCCTTAATCGGCGTTTCGATAATCTCGCCGCTGGGCTTTGCCATTAGCGCTCTCATTCCGGCTAACTGCTGAATCTGATCTACACTTCCTCGCGCACCCGAATCACTCATAAGGAAGATTGGATTGAGGTATGGCTGTCCGT
The DNA here is from genome assembly GCA_014384025.1 of Planctomycetota bacterium. Lineage (GTDB taxonomy): Bacteria > Planctomycetota > Phycisphaerae > Sedimentisphaerales > Anaerobacaceae > NIOZ-UU13. Next base: position 22,151 of record JACNGQ010000166.1, read on the forward strand.
CCTCAGTAGTATCATTTTTAAGCCCTCTCATCATTTCATTCGTTACAGCGACCCTGGCACCGGTCCAGGCATCGACAACCTGATTATACCTTTCTCCCTCTGTCAAAACTCCGTTATCGTAGTTCTTAAGTATTTTGCCTACTTTCTTTTCGGTTTGTTCGATAATCTCTGCCTTCTTCTCAGGTATTTTGATGTCCGTAATACCAAAGCTTAATCCGGCAAGAGTAGCATATTTGAAACCCAAATCTTTTATTTTATCAAGCAGGTCCACCGTCTCGGCCGAGCCTGTGAATTTAAAACAGTCACTAATCACACGGCTCAACATCTTTTGAGACATCGTCATATTGTAAAACGGCATTCCCGCTGGAAGCATATCGTGGAATATACATCTTCCGGCAGTTGTTTCAACAATATCAGATTCCTCCGATTCGAATTCTCCAACTACTTTGATGCCATTTAGGCGGACTTTAATTCTATTGTGCAAACCAATTTTACCTACTTCCAGGGCCATAATAGCCTCGAAAGTATCCCGGAACAATCTAACCTCTTTTTTCCCGGAGACATCACGAGCTTCTGCATAAGTCAAATAATAATTGCCCATCACCATATCCTGTGATGGCCCGACCATCGGCGAACCATTCGCAGGTGAAAATATATTGGAGGTGGTCATCATTAAAATATGAGTCTCAGCCTGTGCTTCGACACTTAACGGTAAATGCACCGCCATCTGGTCGCCGTCGAAGTCAGCATTGAATCCCCTGCAGGCCAGCGGATGCAGCATAATCGCGTTACCTTCAACCAGTACCGGCAAGAAGGCCTGAACACCCATTCTATGGAGTGTAGGTGCACGGTTAAGCAACACCGGATGCTGATGAATAACCTCTTCAAGTATGTCCCAGACCTGCTCATCACGCCGCTCAATCATTCTCTTGGCGCTCTTAATCGTATCTGCCAGGCCACGCTGTTTCAGCTTGCGAATAATAAAAGGCTGATACAGTTCGAGAGCTATCTTCTTCGGTAATCCGCATTGATAAAGTTTCAAATTGGGGCCAACAACAATTACCGAACGGGCCGAATAATCCACACGCTTACCAAGCAGGTTCTCACGGAATCGTCCCTGTTTACCCTTAATCATATCGGTCAGAGACTTTAAGGGGCGATTATTACTACCCAGAACAGAACGCCTGCAGCGACCGTTATCAAGCAGAGAATCCACCGCCTGCTGAAGCATCCGCTTCTCATTGCGGATAATAACCTCAGGAGCGTTCAGATCCATCAGCTTCTTTAAACGGTTATTGCGATTGATAATTCTCCTGTAAAGGTCGTTTAAATCACTGGTAGCAAAATTATCTCTTTCGAGCAGAACCAGCGGCCTTAAATCCGGCGGAATGACTGGGGCCACTTCAAGTACCATCCACTGCGCCTTATTGGTGCTGCTCTTGACCTGGTTGATAATAGTAAGTCGCTTTATAAGGTCTTTTATCTTTTGCTTACTGTTTGTCTTGCCTATGGCCTCTCTGAGCTGAGTGCTGACTTCATCAAGTTTGAGGTTTTCAAGCAGAGTTCTGATGGCTTCGGCACCCATCCCGGCCTTAAACGACTTTCCGTATTTCTTTTCAGCTTCTCTGAATTCTTCCTCGCTGAGCAGTTGACAGACTTTCAAGGGGCTTTGTCCAGCCTCTGTTACGACATACTCCTGGAAATAGATAATTTTCTCCAGGTCGGCGGATTTCATTGCCAATAGGTTTCCGAGCCGATTTGGTATAGCTTTGAAAAACCATATATGAACAACCGGAGCCGCCAGATTGATATGCCCCATTCGCTTTCTTCGGACGCGGCTATGGGTAACTTTAACTCCACATCGATCGCAAATTATTCCCTTGAACTTTGTACCTTTGTACTTTCCACAGGCACATTCCCAGTCACGTTCCGGTCCGAAGATTCGCTCGCAGAATAATCCGTCCTTCTCCGGACGATAAGTACGATAGTTGATAGTCTCGGGTTTTCGTACTTCGCCAAAAGACCAACTGCGAATATCATTGGGACTGGCCAACGAAATCTTGACCGAACCGTAGTCATTAATTCGATCGTAAATACTTCCTAACATTTAATGCCCCTTACCATTGACACTTGACAATCGGTAACTCACTAATTACTTAAAGTGAGATGCTTCCAAGCCGCTTCTTTTCAAGCTGAATATTCAATCCTAATCCTCTTAGCTCATTGCACAATACGTCAAAAGACAAAGGTGTCCCTGCTTCAAGACTGTTTTGCCCTTTGACCATTGATTCATAGATTTTCGTACGTCCCTCAACATCATCGCTTTTCACTGTGAGCATTTCCTGAAGTGCATAAGCGGCGCCGTACCCTTCCAGAGCCCAGACTTCCATTTCACCGAATCTCTGTCCACCGGTTCTGGCCTTGCCGCCTAACGGCTGCTGAGTAATCAGACTATAAGGTCCGGTAGCCCTTGCGTGAATCTTGTCATCGACAAGATGATGCAGTTTCATCATATAGATGTATCCAATTGTTGCAAACTGGTCGAAAGGCTCACCTGTCCTGCCGTCATACAATTGTGTCTTGAGGATTGACGGCACATCTATGAAAAATTCATCCGCCGGCGGTGCTTCCTTGTTCTCCCGGAGCTGTACTTTTCGATTGTTCATAAGCTCGTTCGCTTCAGCAGTCAATCGCTGGATGTCGTCTTCTGTAGCTCCATCAAATACCGGCGTAATCGCTTTAAAGCCCAACACCCTTGCCACCCAGCCGAGGTGCGTTTCGAGAATCTGGCCGACATTCATTCGACTCGGAACACCGAGAGGATTCAGTAATATGTCAAGAGGTGTGCCATCCTCGAGAAACGGCATATCCTCCTCGGGCATAATCTTGGCAATGACTCCCTTGTTGCCGTGGCGTCCCGCCATTTTGTCGCCTATTGAAAGAGACCGTTTAATCGCAACGTAAACTTTTACCATTTGCAAAACACCGCTTGGCAGCTCATCGCCGTGTTTCATACTCTCAATGCATTGTTTCTTTTCTTCCTGAGCTTCTGTAATCTTAGCCCAGAATCTATCCACAATTTTTTGTACGTTATCACGTAGCGAAGCCGGTTTGACCCACTTGATATTAAAGTTTTCCACCTGCTCATAAATAACATCATCGTCAGCACTGGCACCGACTTTCTGACGTGTGGATGGATCAATAACATTGACCTCGTATTTCTTGTGAATAGATTCGATCATCTGCCTGAATATCATACATTCTTTGGCCTTCATCTGTTTTTGATATTCTTTTATCTGGGCAGCCTGTTCTTTCTTTTGTTCTTCTGTACCCGCGCCACGCCTGGTAAATCGTTCCGTCTTCATTACGACACCTTCGTATCCGCTGGGAAGCTCAAGTGAATCATTTTTAACGTCTTCACCGGCTCTGCCGAATATAGCATGCAGAAGTTTCTCTTCAGGAGTCAGCTCCGTCTTGCTCTTGGGAATAACCTTGCCCACCAAAATATCCCCGGGGCAGACTCTTGTTCCTTCGCTCACCACTCCATATTCATCAAGATTCCCCAGCGCCCTTTCACTGACATTGGGAATATCACGGGTAAATTCCTCTTTGCCAAGGCGCGTCTCGCGAACTTCTGCTGTAAATTCATCTATATGAATGCTCGTAAAGCTGTCGCCTTTACAAAGCTTCTCACTAACGATAATCGCATCTTCAAAGTTAAAACCGTCAAAAGAAACAAATCCCACAAGGATATTCTTCCCAAGAGCTAATACACCTTGGGAGGTGCCTCCACCGTCTGCTATGACTTGACCGGTTTTTACCTTCTCACCAAGCTCTACAATGGGTTTTTGATTAAGACAGGTTCTTTCGTTCAATCCAACAAATTTGGCAAGATGATACTCATCAGTATGGTCAATAACTATCTTTGAGGCGTCAACTGCGGTAACAACCCCGCTTTTTTGAGCATGGACTACCATACTTGAGTTTTGGCCAACGACAGCTTCCATGCCGGTGCCGACCAACGGCGGCTCAGTCTTCAGCAGCGGAACCGCTTGCCGTTGCATATTCGAACCCATCAATGCCCGGTTCGCATCATCGTGTTCCAGGAACGGAATAAGTGAAGCGGAAACACCAACAATTTGTTTTGGCGAAATATCAACGTAGTCAACCTCTTCGTCGGAAACCTGGGCAAGTTCACCGGCTTTTCTTGCAAGAACGAAACCTTTGGTAATTTTGCCGCTGTTAGCATCAACCTCGTTCGGAGGTGCAAATATTACCTTCATTTCCTCATCAGCTCGCAAATATTCGATCTCGTTGGAAACCTTACCTTTTTTAACTTTGCGATACGGTGTAAGCAAAAATCCATACTCATCAATTGAGGCAAATATCGCCAGCGAAGCGATCAAGCCGATATTTGTCCCTTCAGGTGTTTCAATAGGGCATATTCTGCCGTAATGGCTGATATGAACATCGCGAACTTCGAATCCCGCCCGTCTTCTGTTCAAACCGCCCGGCCCAAGAGCAGACAAACGCCTTTCGTGGGTCAACTGGCTCAAAGCATTGGTCTGATCAACGACCTGGCTCAATTCACCACGACCAAAGAAATAGTTGATGCTACTCGAAACGCTCTTGGAATTAACCAAATCTGCAATGCGCAGCGGCTCTTCGGATTCTCTTCTCATGCTCATCCGTTCCTGAACGGTCCTGCGCAGTTTAAGCAGCCCTTTTCTGATTTCATCCGCCGCCAGTTCATCGATTGTTCGAAGCCTCCGGTTCCCCAGATGATCGATATCATCAATCTCGCCTTCGTTATTACGTAAAGCCATTATGTATTTCATCGTGTTGAGGAAATCTTCGGGCCGAAGCGTCATCTCGTCCTCACCTATCGTCTGATGGAACTTACGATTCAATCTGAACCTGCCGACCTTGCCGAGACGATAACGGTTGGAATCAAAAAATTTCTCTATAAAAAAGGCTTTTGCTTTTTCCTTATTGGGTGGATTGCCGGGTCGCAATCTCATATAAAACTTGAGCAATGCCTGCTCGTGACTCTCGATATCATCCTGAGCTAATGTATTCAATATGAGAACATCCCGGACTTCATCGATAACCTCGATCTGCTTTTCTGATTTTTGTGCTTTTGTTTTCTTGGCGCTTTTAGATTTGGGTGTTGCGTACGCATCCTGTACCACAGAGACTTTATCGCTGATTTGCGCTCCGGCTTTTACTATGATTTCGCCGGACTCTTCATCCACGAGTCGCTCTACAGCCCACATAGTGGGAGTTAATTTATTTAGCGGCACCTTTTTCGTCGGATAAAACAACCGCAAAATCTCCTCTGTAGTACCGTAAGCAGGATCCATCGCCCGAAGTAAAATCGTTGCAGGTATCTTGCTGGACTGGTCGATTCTGACAACCAAAATGTCTTTATTCGTCACTCCTATCTCTATCCAACTGCCCCGTTCGGGAATAACTCTGCCGCCATGCAGAACCCTGTCGCCTTCTTTGCTCTCGATAAGAAAATCAACACCCGGACTTCGGTGCAATTGGCTTACGATGACTCGAACAGCACCGTTGATAATGAACTCCCCGCCACCTATCATAACCGGCATTTCGCCGAGATACATCGCCTGCTCGGCTAAATCCTCACCTTCCTTGGTCCGCAGTCTGCACCATATTTTCAACGGATAGCCGTATGTCAAACGTAACTGTCGGCACTGAAGAGGGGTGTAATGGGGCCTTTCCAGTTCATAGTAGAGATATTCCAGAACCTTCTTCTTGTCGTAGCTCTCGATAGGAAAAGTCTCGCGGAAAATAGCTTCGAGTCCGCTACACTTTCTTTTCGTTGGTGCAACGTCTTTTTGCAAAAAACAATCATAACTTTTTCTTTGTACTGCTACCAGGTCCGGAATCTCAACGGCATCTTGTACTCTTCCAAAATTACGAACACTTTGTTCAGTACCAATGTCAAGCATTACTTTTTCTCCAGCATTATATGCCCAAATCGCCTTCTAACTACAAACCTCCGTGCCATCCCTGCTTCCTTACCAAAAGGGCAGGCCAGGCTACTATTCAGCCTAAACCAACTCAACTACGGCTCCGGCGGCTTCAAGCTGCTTTCGTGCAGCTTCGGCTTCATCTTTACTCAAGCCCTCTTTCACCGGCTTGGGAACATTGTCAACAAGATCTTTGGCCTCTTTCAATCCCAATCCCGTTATAGCTCTAACCTCTTTGATAACCTGGATCTTTTTCTCGCCGAATTCTTTGAGGATTACATCAAAACTTGTTTTTTCTTCCTTCTCCTCAGCCGGACCCTGTGCTGCTGGACCTGCAACCATAACGGCTCCGCCTGCTGCCGGCTCGATACCATATTCTTCCTTGAGATAATCACCCAGCTCTTTGGCTTGTATCAATGTAAGACCAACAATCTCGTCTCCAAGCTTCTTGACCTTACTGCTTACCTTGCTTGTCTTTGCTGCCTCGGCCTCTTTAGTATCCTTGGCTTCTTTTGTTTTCTGAGCTTCTTCTGCCATTTCTATTAACTCCTGTTATATAGCGCCTCGTGGTAGCCGAAACTCCGTCGTCTCGTTTAACCCCATTATTAAAACGGGGACAGCCACGCAGGCTGTTCTAAATTTCTTATTTTCTTTTACGCTGCTTGTTTTTCGTCTTTCTCGACAATAGTCTCGATACAACCCGCGATGATTCCCGCAGGAGCACCAATAGTTAATACTAAATTGCCTGCTGGGGACTTTATCAAACCGGCAATCCTGCCCAGCATCTCTGCCCGTGTCGGCATCTTCGAAAGTCCGGATGCCTCTTTCGCGTCCAAAGCCGAGCCGTCAAGAAATGCCCCTTTAATCTCTATAATGGGAATCTTCTTAACCCATTCAGTCATCGCTTTTGCAACGTCAACAATACTGTCACCACCATAAACAATGGCACAGGGACCGCTAAACAATGCCGCTGCCGGCTCCATCTGCTGGTCGCGCAATGCTTGTTTGAACAGCAGGTTCCTGACTACTGATAAGTGGATGTCTTTTTCTTTAAGGGCACCTCGCATTAAATTATTGTCAACACCGTTAATGCCTTGTGTGCAGACAACCAGAAAATCTTTAATGTCGTTGTTGACGATTTTATTTCCCAGTTCAGACTTTAGTAACTCTTTTACGTACTTGCTCATTTTTCGTATCTCGTATTGAGTATTATGTTGTTAAATATCAATTGTTATACCGGGGCTCATTGTCGCAGATATACTGACTTTCTTGATATACGTCCCTTTTGATGAGGTCGGTTTTACCTTCTTGATATGCGAGATAAACGCCTCGACATTATCTACCAGTTTTTCCTTGTCAAAACTATGCTTACCGACTACGACATGAACATTACCACCCGCATCGTTTCTAAACTCAACTTTGCCTGCAGCAAATTCAGCCACTGCTTTGGCCACTTCGCCGGTTACCGTGCCGTTTTTGGGTGAAGGCATCTTTCCCTGAGGTCCAAGAACCCGTCCAAGCTTACCTACCTTGCTCATCACCTTCGGAGACGCAATAGCCACATCGAAATCCAGCCAGCCGTCCGTAATTTTCTTTACCAGCTCGTCACAGCCTGCCTCAATAGCACCGGCACTCCTTGCAGCCTCAGCATCAGAGTCCTCACAGAAAGCGATCACTTTCTTCTGCTTGCCAATCCCGTGAGGCAAAGATATTGACCCTCTAACCAACTGGTCGGCCTGCTTAGGATCAATACCTAAATGAACCACACATTCGATGCTCTGGTCGAATTTCACCGATTGAAACGACTTGATTTTTTCGATCGCATCAGCCAGGCTAAGATTTCCTCCGCTTAACTGTTCCGATTCTTTCTTGTATCTTTTTGTTTTAACTCGCATTGTTTATCTCGTTTTATATACCGAATTATCACTAATCAATTACATCGACGCCCATACTCCGGGCCGTACCTCTGATAATTTTCTCTGCCTGATCCAGATCGTATGCGTTCAAATCCTTGAACTTAGTCTCAGCGATTTTCCGAACCTGCTCGGCAGTGACTGTTCCTACCTTCTCTTTATTAGGAATGCCGCTGCCTTTCGCAATTTCGGCTGCCTGTTTAAGCAGAACTGCCGCCGGCGGACTTTTTACCTCGAAAGTGAAACTCTTGTCCTTAAAAACTGTTATCACTACAGGCACTGTCATTCCGTTAAGATCCCTTGTTCGCTCATTGAACTGCGAAACGAACTGACCTATGTTAACGCCATTCTGCCCCAAAGCAGGTCCTATCGGCGGCGCTGGTGTCGCCTTGCCGCCCGGCGCCTGCAATTTAATCTTCACTACTACCTCTTTGGCCATTCTTCACCTTTAAATGTTTGTTCGCAGTCTATAAGCTACGCACCTGAAGTCTCTTAATTACAGTTTTTCTATCTGCCAATACTCAATATCCAGCGGTGTGCTTCTACCGAATATCGTAACAATAACCTTTACTATACCACGCTCTGAATCGATAGAATCGACTGTGCCTTCGAAGTTTTCAAAAGCACCCTCTCGAATCTTAATCTGATCACCTTTTACAAACTCAACTTTGATGCTCGGTGCTTCCTCGGGCTTTTCAGCCTCTAAAAGCATTTTCGCCACATCCGTATCGCGCATCGGGCTTGGAATTCCTTCCGAACCAATAAAATCTCCAACGCTGGTCGTACCTTTAATCATAAACCAGGCCTTCTCAGGAACACGCCCGTCCTCAGTCGATTCCATCTCCATAAAAACATAGCCCGGATACAGTTTTCGCTTATGAACTGTCTGTTTGTTGCCGCGGATACGCTTTATCCGCTCTACAGGAACCTCTATCCTGCCGATAATGTCGGTCAAGCCCTCTCTCTCGACCTTCCGTACAAGAGCATCTTTGACCTGCACTTCTTTATTTGCCGCAACTCGTAAAACGTACCACTGCATAATATTAGTATCCTGTCCGATATCCCCTTTAAGATACGATTATTTAGACCAAGAGCCAAGTAAAGAATGTTCTGAATGTAAGATCCGTCGCTCCGAGAAGAACTGCCATAATAAAAACAACAACGATAACGATAAATGTCGAAACAGCTATCTCCTTTTTGCTTGACCAGCTAACCTTCTTCATTTCGCTCTCAGCGGCAATCATAAAGTCTGCAATTGAAGGTTTATTCATCAGCCATGAAATAAAAAGAGCCAAAACAACAAACAAGCCGGCCGGAACCATAGTTTCAATCCACAATCCAAGATCTGTCGCCTGCAACCTTTTATAAAGCTGCAAACAGCCTAATCCGGCAATTATTGCGCCGGCAAAAGCACTGCAAAGCCTTGTATATTTGCCCTGACCACGCTTATAAATAGTAAAAATCATATTCGACCTCATATCAATCGGGTTCCAGTAGGCTTACTTACGCCGTATCTCACCGAAAACCGTATATTTCAAACAGGCCAGGAGGGAATCGAACCCCCAACCTTCGGTTTTGGAGACCGACGCTCTGCCAATTGAGCTACTGGCCTATTTAATTGATTATTGATTATTGAGTAACTCTCTTCTATTATTTGAAATCTTTCTGAAACGCCGAAACACATCTTTCAATAACCAATTACTTGCGCCGTATCTTATGGGCAGTATGCTTTCGATCATTCTTGCAGTATTTCTTCAAACTCAATTTCGGCGTACCCTCAGCGACACTAACGTTAGTACGATAGTTTCTCTCTTTACACTGACTGCATTCAAGCCAGACATTTTCTCTTTTACTCTTTTTTTTAGCCATAAGCTTATATCCCCACCAGACAGGCCTACTTACGTAAGAAACATCTGTTTGTCCCACAGATGCCCGCCCGGATACACTTTACCGGTATAAACGCCCTCTTTATCGGTGCCAACAGTTCCCAGAGAAGTTACTCAGAGATATTCTATTCAAGAATTTTAACTACGACACCGGCACCAACTGTCCGGCCTCCTTCACGAATAGCAAAACGAAGACCTTCCTCCATAGCAATTGGCGAAATAATCTCCACCTCCATAGCAATATTGTCTCCCGGCATACACATCTCTGCACTTTTGCCTTCTCTGCTCATCAATCCAAGGACCGCACCGGTAACATCGGTTGTTCTGAAATAAAATTGTGGTTTGTAATTCGCGAAGAACGGCGTATGACGACCACCCTCTTCTTTAGATAAAACATAAACTTCAGCTTGAAACTTGGTATGCGGAGTAATACTCTTGGGTGCCGCAACAACCTGTCCACGTTCCAATTCCTTCTTTTCAACGCCCCGTAAAAGCAGGCCTACGTTATCACCCGCCTGGCCGTCGTTGAGGGTCTTGTTAAACATTTCAACGCCCGTAACGACCGTCTTGCGGACTTCCTTTGCCAGTCCGATGATTTCAACCTCCTCGCCGGTATGGATTTTACCACGCTCAATTCTGCCTGTGCCGACCGTACCGCGACCTTTAATGCTGAAAACGTCTTCGACAGGCATAAGAAAAGGCTTGTCGATATCGCGCTCCGGATTTGGGAAATAATCGTCAACTGCAACCATCAGCTCATCTATGCACTTGCAGGCCTCGTCATCCTTACCTTCGCTTTCCATCGCAGCTAAAGCCGAGCCCATAACAATAGGAATATCGTCACCCGGGAATTCGTACTTGTTCAGCAGGTCCCGTATTTCCAGCTCGACCAATTCTATCAGCTCAGGGTCATCAACCTGGTCCACTTTATTAAGGAACACTGCAATCCTGGGCACATTACCCTGACGGGCAAGAAGAATATGCTCCCGAGTCTGGGGCATCGGCCCGTCACTGGCCGCAACCACCAGAATAGCGCCGTCCATTTGGGCCGCGCCGGTAATCATGTTCTTGATATAGTCGGCATGTCCAGGACAGTCAACGTGAGCATAATGGCGATTTACCGTCTCATACTCCACGTGCGCAGTATTTATTGTAACGCCGCGCTCTCTTTCTTCCGGTGCATTGTCAATGTCTTCAAACTTCTTGATAGTACCGCTACCAGACTTATGTGCCAGCCGCATTGTGATTGCAGCAGTCAACGTCGTCTTACCGTGGTCAATATGGCCGATTGTTCCAATATTGATATGTGGTTTTGTCCGTTCAAATACAGCCTTAGCCATCTTAAAATAAACCTCCAATGTACAGGGTTAGTATTTATTTTTCCCTATCTTGTTTCCCACTAACTGTTTTCCATACTTTATTATAATCAATTCACAGCCGGGCTTTCAGACGCCCAAGCTTGACCAGCTTGCATTTAGCTGCTGATGGGGCTTGAACCCATGACCTCGTCCTTACCAAGGACGCGCTCTACCACTGAGCTACAGCAGCGATATCCGAATCACCGATTTTTCACTCGGCCATTCAAATAAGAAACTACTCTTTTGCCCGGCTCAAAGCCGAAATATACAAACAATATCCCTTTGTTCCTGTCGTATTTATATATACTGATAGCGCAGGAACCCATTCCTATACAAATAATATGTTAACGTAAACCACGTAATCTATCGAAACGGCCACGGAACTGCAAACATAAAAAATGAAAAAAAATAAAAAATTTTCATTTTTTCTAAATTTTCACATCCAAATCCCCTCGCAACACCGCCGCAACCCACAATGTTCCCCATAGATAAAATACTAATTCCTTACAAAAAGTACTCCCGGAATCCTTTACTAACAACAAAATCCAGGATGCTAATTCTCCCATAATCATAAACAGCAGCCTTTTGACGATTTGATATGACCCAGATTTTATGTGTGAGGTCGAAGGACGCAGTGTCGAGATTTCCAGTATCATTGCCGAGGCAGCAGTGCAGATTGGTGGCAAAGGCGAGAGGACCCGATTGAGGTCGGAGATGGTGTCCATAAAGGCCAGAAGATTTTCACCATTCCCAACTCTGATGTTATGGGTGTTGAGTTGAGGGTTCACGAGTCATCGGTGAATATGGTTAAACCGGGTCAAAAAGCGACTATTACAGTAGAAGCCTACCCCGACATAGCCCTTGAGGGCAAGGTGCTCAAAGTTGCTCCTTTGCCTGATCCGCCCCACGGCAGGTTCGATCCAAGCGTTAAGGTTTATACTACACAAATCACAATAGACGGAGCGCATGATATCCTAAAACCGGGAATGTCTGCAAAAGTCGAGGTTCTTATTGAGCAGTTGAAGAACGTTTTAATTGTACCCATTCAGGTTGTTGCCAATCGAGAGGGGAAAAAAGTCCGCTACGTTGCAACCCCAGAGGGCCCAAAACAGCGTGATGTACAAACCGGTTCGTTCAACGACACCTACGTACATATTATCAGCGGCCTGGAAGTCGGAGAGCAAGTGCTGTTAATTCCCCCTAAATTGACTGAATCGGAATAAAAACTGAATTGCTATACAATTATGCCTTTTTGGCTTTATCTGCTTCTTTCAGCTTTTCCGCCTCTTCACTTTTACTAAGACGGTCTGTCCAGCCTTTCAGCCACTTTTGCCAATTTGGTCTGGCCTCAGGAAGCTTCACTCCACTCAGTGCCTTTATAACTACGTTGGGATCTGCCCCGGAGGGTTTGCTCAAATAATCATCAATTGAGACCAGAACGGCATTGTCGAAATCTTTCTTTGCCAAACATTCAATCACCAGCTCGGTCGCAAGCTCTACTTTCGAACCTCTCAGGTAGGCATCCAATAATTTTGGCAGGATTACCTCTTTTTCGCTGGCAGTTGGATCAGCTTTATAAAGCATGTTTAAATACTCAGCCTCTCGTTCGAACTGACCTGTTTTTTCATAAAGCTCAGCCAGTTTCTTTCTAACAGTTTCGAGCATTTTTGCTTCGCCCGCGGTCTTTGCCTCTGCTTTCTTAAGAAAAGCAATTTTCTGATCAGCAGGCAGCGCAGTTTTACTTTCTGATGATGTTAATTTTTCCATCCATTCTTTGAGGGTAGCCGTATCTGAACCGTCGAATATCTTAAGCATCGCCTGCCAGGCCGGCCCACCTTCGGAGTTGGAGCCTATTTTCACCAACAACCACGTTAAATCCTCTTTGCCGCCAACTTCTCCAGCAACGTCTATCAGTTTTTTCCTTAGTATCTCGCTGGGATCATCGAAAAACTTTGCTGTCCTCAATCTTTTAAGAGCGCCCACTTTCTCGATATATATGAGACCATCCACTGCCGTTTCCCGGACAAAATCTGTTCCGTCGCTCAGAGCTTCGATAAATAAAGGTTCAAAAAGTTTAGCGGCCATGATCCTGCCGACACTCCTTGGACTACATAAGTCCGCCATCGCGCTGAGCAACTCTCTACGTAACGCACTATCGGGGTTTTCCTTTTGTTGGTTATATCTTTCGACAAACAAACCAAGATATCCCTCAAGCTCTTCCCCCTTTAATCCATTCGGTTCAAGCAGCTTTCGTAATACTTCCGCGCCCTTGCGGGCTTTCCCTGTATCCTCTTCAGAAAGAAACTTCACTGCAACTCCCAGTGCTTGTTTTCTTATTTCCGGTGTAATCTTGGCAGGAGAAGACGAAAGAGCAATGGAACATGCTCCCCCAATCGCATCCAATAATTCTATCTTGACCTCGTCATCGGACTCGGATTCAAGCTGAGCTAAAAGCGGTCCCGCGGAATCCATTCTTCTTAAAATATTCAAGCCGAGAGTCTTTTTCTTAACGTCTTTGTCAGGATCTGAAATCAATTTTAACAAAATCGGCTCCAGCTCCGCCGGCAATTTCGGCTTACCGGAAGCAAATTGCCATTTATAAACCTTATCCAGTGCCAACAATTTGACTCTGGCTTCTGAACTACCCAAATGCTCCTTTAAAAAATTACCTCTGACAGCATCATCAATGATACCGTCGTATTCTCTGGTCAATGCCGATAAATATTTATTCTGCCATAATTCCATTTCTTTTCTCAAATTGCGCATCTCTGTTTCCTGCCGAATAAGCCAGTCTCGCAGGAATTCATCTCTGCTTTTACCTCGAAGCTCATTGATGTTTTGCCAGCGTTCGTATGGGCTTTCGCCGACCGGTATGCCCAGGGAGCGCAGGGCTTTTTCCGCCTCGGCAGATACCTGTTTGTCTGAGTCGTCAACCAACCTTATAAGGCTGATAGTTGCCCCCTTGTCCGGTCGAAGTTTCAGGGCAGTTATAGCATTTATTCTCATTTTGACCGGCTTCGAACCATCTTTGGTTATATCTTCGAGAGATTGCCCAATTTTGTCATACCCAAAAATAAGCATTGCCTCTGCAGCCAACTGGGACTCTTCCGGATTCTCGGTGGAAAAAACGCCAAGCAAAGGCGAGATAAAATCGTCCGTATTCTTTATTAATTTCTTTGACAACCTGGCCTCAATAAATGCCTTGCAAACAGCAATACGTGCGGGACTGTTTTTAGCATCTTTCAGCGCATCCAGCAGAACCTTCCTGGATACGGGATTTTCACTATCCAGCATAACAGTTGCCGCTTTTACGCGTATTTGCTCGCTTGGATCTGTGAGGAGGGAATTTTTATTGAGTTCCAGTTGCTCGTCAGGTTTAGCGTTTGAAGGCGCTCCACTCGTTGCACTCGCCGCAAAGACCGTATCGTTTGCGCTAATGCCTGCATGCTGGCATCCTATCGCCAATATCAATATTATCAGATATAACCTCTTCGTGCTCATTCGGATGACCTTGAGGAATTTACTACCCGTCAACTTAACTATCATATAATAACCTGCAAACAACACCGAGTCAAATGATAATTATTAATTCAATAATAAATTACGGTCTCGGATGAAATTTCCTATGA